>DASUBK010000104.1:0-4078 GCA_035763305.1 Terriglobales bacterium
CCAGCAGCAGCGGACGCCGGGTCCCGCCGGCGACCTGCGCCGACAGCGGCACCGGGTGGACGTCGAACCAGTTTTTCGCGGGCGCCCCGTACAGCCGTTCCATGGCGCGCGCGTTGCTGTTGAGATCGTCCTGCGCCTGCGCCAGTGTCGCGCCCGGCTTGAGGCGGCCCACGACGGCCAGCAGGTCGGAGGTCTCCGCCGGCGTGCGCGGCCCGCTGATCAGCGCCATCGGCACCCAGAACTGCACTTCGCGCGGGAAGTTGAAGCTTGCCGGCATCTCTTCCGCGCGGGGGAAGGAAAAGCCCGCGGGCATCACTCCGATCACCGTGTACGGCTCGGAATTCAGGTGAATGGTCGCGCCCAGCACGCGCGGATCGGCATTAAATCGCTCTCGCCAGAATTTGTCGCTCAGAACCACCACGTGCCCGGTTCCGGGCTTGTCTTCCGCGTCGGTGTAGGTGCGACCCAGGGCGGGAGACATTCCCAGCGCGGAGAAGAACTCCGCGGTGGCGCGCATCCCGTCGAGCAGCGCCGGCTGGCCGCGGCCGGTGAGCGCGAAGGAGTCACCCTGGAACGCCGCGACATGCTCGAAGCTGCGGTTGGAAGCTTGCAGAGTCTGGAACTCGACTCGGCTCCAGGGAATTTCGGGATAGCCGACGTTGACCGTCGGGGGCGCCTGCCGCCACAGCATGGCGATGCGCTCGGGGTGGTCGTAGGGCAGCGGCTTGAGCAGGATGGCGTCGAGCAGGCCGAAGACGGCGGTGCTCGCGCCGATTCCAATCGCCAGGATGGCGATGGCGATCAAGGTGAATCCCGGCGACTTGCGCAGCATGCGCAGCCCGTACTTGAGGTCCTGAAGCAAGGTGGTCACAGTCCCTCCGTTGCGCAGAAAGGATGCCGTGACCGCGGCGGGGGATACAAGTTAATCGTCCCGGGGAATTTCCGTGGGCTACGAGCGACCTCGCGCGCAACCGGGGCCGCAGGCGAGGCGCCTGCGGCTACGTGAGTTGGGGCGCTGCAGGCGATCGCCCCGGCGATGCGCCGGGGCCTACCAGTTGTATTGCTTTCGTCCTGGGAGCAGGCGTGGATTGCGGGGATGGTGGAAGAGGAGCGCGAGGGCGCGCTCGCTCCAAGAGCCGAGGTCGGGTGTGACGCGTCCGGCGAGCTGCGCTCGCCCATGCAGGCGGGGGCGCCTGCATCTACGTGCTCTTCTTCGGGTTCGAGGTCGAGCTGGTCGATGAGGTACTGGGCGAGGGACATGTGGCGGCGGCCTTCGGCTTCGGCGTCGATGGGCTCGCGCTCCTCGGCGAGGCGCTTGAGATTGCTCGCAGCGATTTGCAGGCCGTAGAGCATGGTGGAGGCGGTTTTGCGTTCGAGGGAGCCGTCGGCGAGGGCGCGCAGGACCTGGTGGATGGCGAGCTGGAGGGAGTGGGCGTCCTCGACGAAGGGCACCATGTGCGGTTTGGCGGGGCGGCGCACGTAGAGGTGGAAGTGGCAGTAGGGGAGGTTGCGCAGGGCGGGAGCCTTGCAGGAGGAGCCGCCGGCCCTGGTGTGCTGGCAGCGGGGAGCGTTATCGAGTTTGGCAACGGGCATGGGTACCCCTGGGGAGGCGTAGTGCAAACAAAGGGAGTTGGCGCAGGTATACCTGGAATCTGGCGATTGGGTGAATTGGCGCTTGGGTAATGGGACCGGACGCGAGGACCGTATATATCTTTAAGAGATTGTTACAAAATAGCATGTTCGCCACGAGCATATATGAGTATGGACGCACACCGAGGCAAGAAGTCAATGGAAAGCCGCAGGGAAGGCGAGGAGAGACGGCGGCGAATCATGCCGAAATGGGAAGCGCGAAGGCGTAGTTATGCACCGTAAGTGATGGCCGTGCGGTCGGGGGCCGTTGTCGAGGGAGACGAGCGCGAGGGCGAGAAGCTAGCCCGGGTGCTCGCTTTCCCTGCGCTGCCTGGGCCGGCGCAGCCAGGCAAGCGCCAAAAACGAAATGACGCCGGCGGCGAATACCAGCTTCGAGTAGCGCTCCATGGGCAAGCGCAACGCCCGCGGGCCAAGATGCCCGGTGCCGATGCGGATGTTTTCCGCCGTCGCCGACCACATTGGCCCCATCATCACGGCCGCGACTCCGAAGGCGAGCGCGCCGAGCGCGATCATCAGCAGTCCCGCAGCCTGTTCTTCGCCCGGGGGATAGCGCGACCAGATGCGGGCAATCCCCAGCGTCGCGAGCAGGGCGAACACCAGGGCGAAGGAGAGGATCTCCGCCAGATCGACGGGGAGACGATTGTGTCCAAACGCAGCAATCACCTGATCCGTCGAAACACCGTGCGTTTCGGCAATCTTCTGGAAGAGTATGACCATACATCCGTGGCGCTCGCGGCCCGCGATGGGCGGACCGACATAGCCCGAGTGAGGTCCGTAGTGAACATTGGTGAAACGATCGGCGAGTTCTTCGGCGTACTCGGTGTCGGCGCTGAGGTGGCGGGAGGCGGCGGGCTGGCTGGGATCGAGGGCCACCGCTCCGGCTTCGCCCGGCCAGGTGCAATCGGAGTTGCGCCCGTCGCGGCGGACGCATGCGGAGGTGCAGACGACCAGAAGAAGGAGCGCGAGGGTAAGGTGAGGGCTGTGGAGGTTCACGATGCAGGGGGATGTTATCGCCAAATCAGGTTTCTTGCCCTGCTGGGGGCTGCGCGAGAGTCTTGAAGCGGCGGGCGGGGCGATACGGCAGACGCGCGCGAGGGCGCGCTCCAAATCGTGCACAGCCGAGGGGCGGCTGTGCCACATCGGGTTACCCACATCTGCTCGAGGCGGGCAGATGTGGGGCACCATCAGCCGTAGATCCATGAGGCGTGGAACCGCGCCAGGACGCATGACACCGTCCTGGCGCGAATTCACCGCGGCACAACAGGCTTAGTAGGCGGCCAGGCCCTGCGCGCCGTGACCCGCAGGCAGGCCCGCGCCTCCGACCAACGGAGTCAGGGAACCATCGACCAAGTTGATCTGGAAAGCTCCGACCGTGCCGGTGCCTGCGTCCACCACGTACAGGAAGCTGGCGCCGTCTTCGTACACGGTGGCCATGTCGTTGGGACCAGCTCCGGAAGCGGCCGTCGAATTGAGCAGCGCGACCGTCCCGTCGTTCGCCACCGAATACGAGGAGATGTTCGCGCTGAGGTTATTGGCCACGTAGGCGAAGCGGCCGGCGAAGGGTTCGACCGCCACCCAGCAGGCTGCCGTCCCGCCGTCGTTAACGTGCGAGCTGATGGCGTGCAAGTCGCCGTCGCGATCCAGGCGGAACGTCGACAGGGCGCCGGTGCCGCCCGCGGGAATCGCCGTCGCCGACCCAAACAGCTCCGTCACCAGCATCTCGCCGCCCTCGCCGAAAGTGAAGCCAAAGTAGCTGGGCAGCGCCCCCGACGCTTGCGCGATCTCGGGGTCTCTGGCCCTGCCGCCGTTGTCCACGCGGAAGGCGTAAATGGTGTTGGTCCCTTTCACCGTCACCACCAACTGGTGGCCGTTGGGCGTGAAGTGCACTTCCGCCGGCGAGCGTGCGAACGAGGGCGGATTCAGACCGCAGGCGAAGTCAGCCGCCGGCGCGCCGGTCAGCCCCGAGAATCCCGCTGCCGAAGCCGAAGAGCAGCTCGGCCCGCCGCTGGCGCTGGCCGGACCCGGGTCGATGGGCTGCGTCGATCCGGCGAGCGGCCGCATGCGCCCGGTGCGGTCCACCTGGAAGCCGGTGATGTTGGGCACGTTCGAGGTGGCGGGCTGATTGTGGCAGACGGCCGTCTGGGGCCCGCCGGCGTTCAGCACGTAGAGCAGCTCCCCGCCGTCATCTTTGCTGTCTCTGCCTTCTCTACCTTCTCTACCTTCTTCCCGAGCTTCGCGGACGGTGAGACTGTTGGGGAACATTCCGCGGGAGAAGACCCGGTCGGCGAAGGTCAGCGTGCCGTCGGGAGCGACCAGGAACGAGGTGATGGTGCCTTGCGCGCAGTCGGTGTTGTAGGCGCCGGCGCCGTTGTTTTCGGCAGCGCTCTCGGTGTTGACGACAAAGAGAAGGTGGTGTTGTTGGTCGAGC
>DASUBK010000105.1:0-15676 GCA_035763305.1 Terriglobales bacterium
GGTGAAGACGGTGGCGATCAGCAGCAGCAGGTGCAGCCAGTAGCGGTGCCGCGCGCGCGGCGCCACCACGATGACCTCCACGGGCCGGGGAAATTCGTAGGTGGGAGGGGCCGGAGGAATGGGATCGGACATCTAGTTTCAAGTTTCTCGTTTCAAGTTTCAAGTTCTTGCTTGTGAGTCTCGAACACCTGGGTAGCGAGACTGGAAACTAGAAGCTTGAAACTTGAAACTGCTTAGTCGATGGACTGCAGTTCCTTGCCGGGCTTGAAGCGCACCGCCTTGCCGGGCGGGATGTTGACCTCGGCGCCGGTGCGCGGGTTGCGGCCGATGCCGGTCTTGCGCGGGCGCACGTTGAAGACGCCGAAGCCGCGCAGTTCGATGCGGTCGCCGTTGGCCAGCGCCTTCTTCATCGACTCGAAAACGGTTTCCACGGCCATCTCGGCCTTGGTCTTGGTGATGCCGGTCTTGTTGACCACTTCGTTGATGATGTCGAGCTTGATCACGCGGCGGCTCCCCACGACATCGGCGGCAATGCCGGCCGAGGCGCCGGTCGCGGTCGACCGGCCTCCACAAGCTTGCCCAATGTCGCCAAAGTGCTGATGCTAAAGGGGTACAAAGCCAATGTCAATCGCTCTGTCGGGCTTTCGCTCAGGCGGTATTGGGAGCGACACCGCCCATCGAGTCATGGCGCCGGCGGCCCCAGAGACCGCTCAACCGAATTTCCACAGCCGATGCACAATGCGGGCCCGCTTTTCGCTTGCTCCCGCAGTGCGCGACAGGTCACATTGGGATTTCAACGCAGAGGACGCAAATCACCCAATCGCTTGCGGTGAGCTTTGCAATAACAATTGCTTGAACTTATGCACCCCCTTCCCAGCCCGGCCGCCGCGGCGGCGAGGAGAACGATGGCAATCAAGAGCGACCGCTGGATCCGCAAGATGGCCCTGGAGCACGACATGATCAACCCCTTCACCGAGAAACAGGTGAAGGCGGGAGTGATTTCCTATGGCCTGTCGTCCTACGGCTACGACCTGCGGGTGGCCGACGAATTCAAGATTTTCACCAACGTCAACAACGCGCTGGTGGATCCCAAGAACTTCGACGAGCGATCGTTCGTGACCGTGACCAGCGATTGCGCCATTGTGCCGCCCAACTCGTTCGCCCTGGCGCGCTCGGTGGAGTACTTCAAGATTCCCCGCGATGTGCTGACCATCTGTGTCGGCAAGTCCACCTACGCGCGCTGCGGGATCATCGTGAACGTCACCCCGTTCGAGCCGGAGTGGGAGGGATTCGTTACCCTGGAGATCTCCAACACCACGCCGCTGCCCGCCAAGGTGTACGCCAACGAAGGCCTGTGCCAGATCCTGTTCTTCCAGTCGGACGAGCAGTGCGAGACCAGCTACGCCGACCGCCGGGGCAAGTACCAGGCGCAGAAGGGGATCGTGCTGCCGAAGTTGTGAAGCAATTGGGTGATTGGGTGATTTAGTGATTGGTTCGAACTCGAAGGTATCGCGAACACAACAGTGCTCATTACCAGTCCAATCACCAAATCGCTCAATCACCCGATTGCTCAGTGCCGCGGTAGTGCATGTGCTTCGGTGAGGTCGGCGCCGGGCAGAACGGCGCTACAATGCATCCAGGAACTCTGAAAATCATGCGGGCCCTAACCGTTCTTCTCGCCCTGGCGCTGACGTGTGCTTCGTCGGCGTTTGCTGCCACCGAAAAGCTCATTGCGCTCACCTTCGACGACGGCCCGCGGCCTTACATCCTCTTCGGTTACCAGCCGGCGAGTGGCGCGGCGATCCCCAGCTTGCTCGAGTTGCTGGACAAGAACCAGGTCAAGGCCACCTTCTTCGTCATGGGCTGGCGGCTGATGCCCAAGCAGTACGGCGACCCGCACGAGTTCCGCACTTCCGTGACCTGCCTCGACGCCGCGCGCGAGGTGCTCAAGCGCGGGCACGAAATCGAGAACCACTCCTACAGCCACGTGCAGTTCAAGCTCTTCGAGAAGCAGCATGGGCAGGACAGCGCAGTGGCGGACGTGGACCGCGCTTCGGGATTGATCAAGACAGTCACCGGCGCGCCGCCGCAATTCGTCCGCCCGCCGGATTGGATCATCTGGCCCGACCTGGAGCACAAGCTGCAAACGCGCGGCTACACGGTGATGACGATCGGATCGGAGGCGCCGGCTGCGTGGCGCGACATCAATACCGTGGACTACCTCTGCGCCGGAGCGCATCCCAGGCAGTGCCCCAAGGAGGGCGACGCGCAGTACGTGCTGCAGCAGATCGCGCAGCGCGAGAAGCACGGCGTGAGCACGCACATCCTCACCTTCCATGAGCTCTCGACGACGGAGACCACGCTGGCGACGCTGATCCCGCAGCTGAAGGCGCAGGGCTACCGCTTCGTGACCATGAAGGAATATGCGCAACTGGTGGGAGCGGAGAAGCCGGCACCGCGCACCGCAGCGCGCTAGGCGGATCGCAGCCGATCATCCCTTAATAAGCAGGTCATCCCGAGCGCAGCGAGGGATCTGTTGGCGGCACCACCATCCTCGTGGGCGATTACAACAGATCCCTCGCTGCGCTCGGGATGACTCGTCGCGGGTTGTTGGTGTGGCGGCTTAGATGCGCAGGAACATTCCCGGAGGGGCCGCGGTCTTGGCCGGGACCTTCTGCTGTGCTGGGCCGCTCTGCCTGAGGGCCGCCTCGAAGACCGCCACTCCGAACAGCACCAGCAGGATCAGCACCAGGGTGGCGATGACGAAGCTGCGCATGCGGCGGCGCTGCGCCAGCGCGTCCGGGACCTCGTTCAGCCGGCGGCCGGGGGCATGCGGATCGCGCCACGGGCTTTCCGGGCGGTCATCCTCGGGATAGTTAAGACGGTTGGGAGCACCCATGCGGTAGTTGGATGCGGAAGAGGAGGAGGGGAGAGCTGCTGGGGGAGTTTCAGTTTCAGTTTCGGTCAGCTCCGAAATTCCGGGAAACTGAAACTGAAACTGAAACTGAGACTCTCTTCACGTGTGCTGGATTTCGAAGGGAGAGAAGGTCAGGGTTTTGGTCTTCTTCTCCACCCACATGAAACATTTCTTGGTGCGGCCGTTGACCGTGACCTGCACCACCACGCCGCTGCTGCCGTGCTCGCTGGGCGGAACCATGGCCGTATCCACGTGGAAGGTGGTGATGATGCCCCACTCGCCCCCCGGCCCCCAGTCGCTGTAAAAATCGGAGAACGAATAACTGGGGTACTGCTGCGGGTGCTGCTTCCAGTTGGCATCGTGGAACCAGATGCCGTAGGCCTTCTCGAAGTCCTTGTGCTGCAGGGCGGTGAAGAACTGACCGACGACGCGCTCCTCGGGCCAGTAGCGGTAGAGGTAGGCGAAGACGCCCACCACCACGCAGGCGACCACGATGCTGGCGATGATGATGCGCTTGCGGCGCTCCCGGGAAGGATCAAAGGGCGGGGCTTCGAAGAGGGTGCTGCTCATCGGGGTTCTATTCTACTCTCCGTAGAATTAGACACCGATTCCGCTCGAAAGGTAGTCGCTGGTTACTCGTCGCTCGCCATCGAGGACCCTGCCAGCGAGTAACGAGTGACGAGCCACGGCTCTTCACAGCGTCCGCTTGAACAGCGGCGTGGCGATCGAAATCATCAGGAAGGCGAACAGGGTCAGGAACACCAGGTCGCTCCAGATGGCGGTGAATCCCGCCTCTTTCAGCAGCAGCGCCTTCAGCGCGTGCACCGCGTAGCTGAACGGATCCACGATGGCGATGACCCGCAGCCAGCCGGGAAAGGCCTTGATAGGGTAAATCGAGCCGCTGGGGAAGAACAGCAGTGTATTGAGGATGCCGAAAATCGCGCGCGGCACCAGCGGGTCTTCCACCCGCACCATGAGCAGGAACATCATGGTGTTGAAGGCCAGCGAGGTGACCAGGATCAGCAGCAGCAGGAGAATAAACGTCTGCGGGTGGAAGGTGGTGCCCAGCCCGGCCAGCAGCGAGCCGATGACGGTGATGACCACGCCCGCGCCGATGGCCTTCAGCGCGCCGGCGGTGTTCAGTCCCAGCACCAGCTCCAGCTTGGTGATGGGCGTGACCAGGTAGCCTTCGTGCACGCCGCGCGCCTTATCGTCGATATACAGCATGCCGCCGCCGATCATCACGCTGACGAACATGGCCAGGGTGATCGACCCCGGCAGCAGGTACTTCATGTACTCGATGTAGGGATAGAGCTCGACGATTTCCAGCGCGATCTGCTGCAGCATGCGCGGCTGCACCACCGGGGCGTTGAGCGCCTGGGTGAGTTCGCCCAGCTTGGTCTCCAGGGTCGAGCTCATGAAATTGTCGCTGTTGTCCACGATCAGCGCGATATGCGGCCGCTCCTGCTCGTAGACCCGGCGGGAGAACTGCGGCGGGATGATGAGCGCGCCGTCGAGCTTCCCGTTCTTCACGTCGGCGACCGCCTGCTTGTCGTCCGTGTAGTAGACCGGCTCGAAGGTGTGCACGTTGGCCTTCACCGCGTCGAAGGCTTCCTTGATACGGAGCGCCTGCGTGCCGCCGTCCTGGTCGACCACGCCCAGGCGCGCGTCGGTGATCTTGCCGCCGAAAGCGTTGCCCAGCACGATGAGTTGCACCAGGGGAAAGATCAGCGACGCCATCATCAGCGCCGGCGAGCGGAAGAACTTGCGCAGCTCGCGTTCGACGATTGCGAACATCCGGTTCATAAGGCTTCCTCAACAATGCCGAATGACGAGTGCCGAATGCCGAATTGCCCGTCTTTCATTCGGCACTCGGCATTCGGCATTTCAGTATCCCGGCCTCGTCGGCATGCTCCACACCGCCTTGACCTGCTCGTCGCGCAGCTGGCGGCCGGTGTAGTGCACGAAAACGTCGTCCAGGGTGGTGCTTTGCACCGACAGTGTCTTCACTTCCACGTCGGCGGAGAGGGCCGCTTCCACCAGCGCGGTGGCGGTGCTGGAACTGTCGGAGAGGATGCGGTACATTCCGGCGCCCTCGTGCTGCACGGAATGCACAAAGGGCAGCGCGTTCAGCATGCGCTCCCATTCCGCCGGGGTATGCAGGAACTGTGCTTCGATCACGGTCGAGCCGGGGACGGTCTGCTTCAGCGCCTGCGGCGTGTCCAGCGCCACCAGCTTGCCGTGATCGACGATGGCGATGCGGTCGCACAGGCGATCGGCTTCGTCCATGTAGTGCGTAGTGATGAGCACGGTCAGGTTGCGCTGCTCCTTGATCTTGCCCAGCATCTCCCAGACGGCGACGCGCGACACGGGATCGAGGCCCGTGGTGGGCTCGTCGAGAAAGAAAATTTTCGGGTTGTGCACCAGGCCGCGGGCGATCTCCAGCCGCCGGCGCATGCCGCCCGAGAGCGTCTTGGTCTGGGCGTCGCGCCACTTGGTCAGGTCCACCGCCTCCAGCAGTTCGTCGATGTTCTTCTTCCGCTCCTTGGGCGGCACGCCGTACAGCTTGGCGTAGATGTTCAGGTTCTCCTCCAGCGTCAGGTCGAGGTCGCTGGTCAGCGCCTGGGGAATCACGCCGATGGTGCGCCGCGCCGCATCCGGTTCCTTGGCCACGTCATGCCCGGCGATCTTGGCCTGCCCGCCGGTGATGTCGATGAGCGTGGTCATCATGCGGATTAGCGTGGATTTGCCGGCGCCGTTGGGGCCCAGCAGGCCGAAGATTTCGCCCTCCTGCACCTGGAAGGAGACGTCGTTGACGGCGGTGAAATCGCCGTACTTCTTGACGATGTGGCTGACCTCGATGGCCGCCGGAGCGGACGAACCTTCGCGTCCAGGAAGGGATGGCGGAGCGGACGGGCCCTCGCGTCCGTCGCCATTCGGCTTGGAATTGAAATCCGAAATCACCGCGGCTCTCCCGCCACCGTGGTGGACTGCTTGGAGCCGCCGGGCGGCAACAGCACCTCCGCCGTCATGCCGATCACGTACTTCATGGCCTGGTTGTCGATGCGCAGCTTCAGGCCGACGGTCTTGATGTCGCGTTTCATGCGGCTGACGTCGCGCTGCGTCGCGTAGTCGCCCTCGGTGCTCTTGAAGAGCACCTTGCCGGGTACCGTTTCGCCGCCCGGCATGCGCACCTGCAGCGTGTCGCCGACTTTGACGCGAGCTTCCTGCGTTTCCGGAATCGCGGCGCGAACCCAGGTTTCGCTCAAATCGACGATGGTGACGATGGGCTCGCCGGGATTGACGACTTCGCCCTGCAGCGCGGCCCGCACCGTCACCACGCCGGAAACCGGCGCCACCACGCGCGTATACGAGAGGCGCGCCTCGATCTCCGCCAGCTGTGCCTGGGCGCTGTTCATCTGCGCCCGGGTGGAAGCCACGGTGCTCTCGGCGGCGCGCGTGTTGTGGGTGCGCGCCTGGGCCGCTTCCAGCGCCGCCTGCGCCGAATGCACCTGGTCCTGCAACGACTGCACCCGGGCGCGCGCCGCCGCCAGCGTGAACTGCGCGCGGTCCTTGTCCTGCTGCGAGGCGATGCCCTGGTCGGCCAGGGACACGGTGCGCTTGCTGTCGGCCTCGGTCTGGCCGAGATTGGCCTGCGCCTCGTGCAGCGAAGCGCGCGCCGCGTTGAGCTGAGCTTGCGCGTTCTGCACGTCGCTGGTGGTGGAACCCTTGGTCATCTGCTCCGTGGCGCGGGTGCCGCTGACCTGCGATTGCAGGCTGCGGATGGTGGCCTCGGCCGCCCGCTTCTGCGCTTCGAGTTCCGCGGTGTCGAGTTGGGCGATGAGGTCGCCCTGCTTCACCACCGTGCCCTCGTCCACCGGCAGGTTCTCGATGCGGCCCTGGATCTTGGCGCTGACGATCACCTGCTTGGCGTCCACCGTGCCGACCAGAACCAGGCCCTTGTCGCGGCGAGTGGTGGCAAAGTAGTAGCCGACGGCGAGCAGCAGGATGATGAGCAGCAGAACGCCGAATCGATTGCGTTGGTTCATCGCTTCTCTCCCAATTGCGCAGGTGCAGAGCCTGGCCTGAGCTCGTCGAAGGCCGCCCCAGCTTGCACGGCCCCTGCCTGCAGAGGCACGCCCACACGCTGCAACATCTCCTGCGCCCGCGCGGGATCGCGGAAGATCGCCGCGGCCACGAAGTCCAGAACTGCCGCACGCCGCCGTGCCAGACGCTCCGGTGTGAGCGGATCCCCTTCCAGCACGGCGGTTATCACCGGCAGCGAACTGAAGTAGTGCACCACCACGCCGATCATCGAGGGAATGGTCTGCGCCGGATCGAGATTGCGAAATTCTCCGGCGCGCACACCCTCGACCAGCACCGCGGCCAGGCGTCCGAAGGTGGGCCGGAAATAAGTTTGCGCGATGTGCTTGAGATGGGGCGAAGCCTGCAGGCCGGCGCGCAGCATCTCGTGCTGCATCAGGCGCGGCAGCATCGGCGACGAGGAGGCAAAATCAAAATGCGCGCCCACGCAGCGCAACAGCTTTTCGCCGGGCGCGACCGGCAGCGCCAGCACGCCGTCCAGGGTTTCCATCAGGCCGGAGAAGACCTGGTCAATCACCGCGCCGTAGAGCGCTTCCTTGTCTTTGAAGTAGTAGTAGAGCAAAGCCTTGTTGACCTTGGCGGCGCGGGCGATGGCGTCGGTGCGGGCGCCGGCCACACCCTGGGAGGCGAACTCGTGCAGGGCGGCTTGCAGGATCGCGGCCCGGGTCTGCTCGGCAGAGCGGGCACTGCGGGGCGGGGATTTGAGGGAAGAGGGGGACATACGGACTCCGGTTAACTAACTAACCGGTTAGTTATAGCCCCGGACGGGCACACGATGCAAGGCATATTTCCGCTTTGCTTTCTATGAGTTGGAGGCCGGTCGACCTCGACCGGCCTCCAGCACGAGACGAGCGCTCAGGGCCGGTCGGGGTCGACCGGCCTCCAGAAGGGGATGGCCTACAACATGCCGCTGGTGCGCAAGGTGAGGTTAGCCAGCGCCAGTTCCAACCGGCGGATCGCTTCGTCGACCTGCGGGTGGGCCGCGCCCCGCGCCGACAGCAGCAGATCGTGTGCCGCCAGTACGTGCTCGCTGACATCTTTCGGCCCCGCCACGGCGCGCGTTTGCAGAGTCTCCTGCACTACCCCCACGATGCTCCAGGCAACGTAATAGAAGGCCGCGATTAGCAGCACGCCCAGCAATCGCACGAAAAGTGAGACGGGAAGGCCGAAGACGCGCTGCGGCAGGTTCAGCACCAGCATCGCTGTCCCCGACAGGATGAGGCCGAGCAGAGCGCCCCACAGGGGAAGCGCGATCCAGCGCGTCGGCGCAACCATGGCCCACATACCCCACACCGCCGGGGCGAGGCACCACAGCAGCAGTACCAGCGAGGCGCGCTCCAGCGGAACGGGCCGCACCGTGAAGACGATCAGGGCCGCGACGGAGATCAGCACGGCGCAGGTAGCGGCGGCGGCAGCAAATCGGCGGAGCATAGGCGCCTCCGCGGTAACTATGGCATGCAGGAGCGGCGGCGGCGCAGGAGCCCGCAGGGTGCGACTCGCCTCCGTTCCCAATTCGGGTGATCCCGGCCGAGGGCGGCCGGGGTACACGATCATTTCTTCGGCAGGCAATAGGTGTAGGAGTTGCGCGCCTTAGGATCGCGGCTGGCCAGCCAGCGGGCTCGGTTCAGGCGCGCGGAGAGCTTCTCCACCTCGAAGGCGAGCACCGGCGCCTGCAGCAGTCGCTCCCAATCGGTTTCCGGCTCCGGAGGTTTGCGTCGTTTGGCCATCCTGTACTTCCGCACGCCGCTCATCCGGCGCGAACAGGCTACAGGTTAGTATGACTCAATATGGCGAATCGTCCCTGCGGCCGCATCCTTGCCGCCGCGTTTTTTCTTTCCTGCCTCTCCGCCGCGGCGCAGGCGCCTTGGACGGTGCGTCCCGAGTGGGTGCGGGCGCACGAAGAGTTTCTTGCCAGCGACGCGCTGCACGGTCGCGGCAGCGCCACGCCGGACGAAGGCGTCGCTGCGCAGTACGTGGGCACACAATTCGAGGCCTACGGCCTCAAGCCGGTGAATGGAACTTATGTGCAAAAGATCGGGATCTCGGAGCCGGAGGTGGATGGCCATTCCACCCTCCGAATGGGCCCCGCAGGCGAACTGCAGGAAAAGACCGACTACGACCTGGTGCGCTGGTCGGGAGAGGGCGATTCCGGCCCGCTGGTGAAGGTGAGTGCCGGCGAGTTGGATTCGGCGAAGCCTGCAGCGGGCAGCGTGGTGCTGGTGACCGGCACGCCGGAGCTTCGCGCGCTGGCGGGCGCGTCGCGGCGCCTGGCGACGCTGGGGATTCGAGCGGTGATGGCAGAGTGCCCGGCGCTGCACAACATGTTCGAGAAAGAGGCCGACGGCGAAACCGATGTGGCGTCGCGGCTGGCCGGATCGCCGCCGGATCCCAGCGAACAGCGCACGCTGCTGGTGTTGACCAACTCCGCCGCAGGCAAGATGGGAGCTCTGGCCGACGGAAGCGAAATCGCCTTGTCCGTGCACGCGAAGTGGAGCGAGCGCACCACCTACAACGCCATCGGCGTGCTGCCGGGCAGCGATGCGCAGGCGCATCCCATCCTGCTGACGGCGCATTTGGATCACCTGGGAATCGGCAGGCCGGTGAACGGCGACGACATCTACAACGGCGCCAACGACGACGCCTCCGGCACCACCGCGGTGATGGAGTTGGCGCATGCGCTGGCGGCGGGCAGGCGTCCGCGGCGCACGGTGTATTTCGTCTGCTTCGGCAGCGAAGAGACGGGGCAATTTGGCGACCGCTATTTTCGCGACCACCCACCGGTGGCGCTGACGGACTTCGCCGCCAACGTGGAGTTCGAGATGCTCGCGGAGCAGGACCCCGGTCTGCCCAAGGGCACGATGTTCATGACCGGCTGGGAGCGCAGCAACCTGGGGCCGGCACTCAAGCAGCACGGCGCCCACATCGTCCCCGATCCCTATCTGAAGCAGCGCTACTTCGAGCGCTCGGACAATTACACGCTGGCGAAGGCGGGCGTGGTGGCGCAAACCATCGGCGGCGCCAACATGGAGCACTATCACCAGCCCTCGGACGACCTGGCGCACGCCGACCTGGAACTGTTGCGCAGCTTGATCCAGTCGCTGATCGAGCCGGTGCGCTGGCTGGCGAACTCGGAGTTCACACCGGCGTGGAACGCGGGCGGGCGACCTTAAACCTCACTGCCAAGGACGCCAAGGAACACAGAGAAGAACGTCTTTTTCTTCAATCCGCGTTCCTCCGCGAATCCGCGGTAGGGGTTTCGCGGCCCGCGTGAATAGCGGGCGAGCCGATATAATCGAGTTTTCGCCTCGATGACGAAGCTGGAGCAGATCGTGGCCGCCGCGCGGCAGAAGGTGGCGGAGAGTAAGGCCTCCGCCGACATGGCCGCGCTGGAGCGTCGGGCGCGTGCGCACACGCCGCGCGGCTTTGCTGCTTGCCTGCGCCGGGCCGCGGCGGAGCGGCCGGCGATCATCGCGGAGCTGAAGAAGGCGTCGCCGTCGAAGGGATTGATTCGCGCCTCGTTCGAACCGGCGTCGCTGGCGAAAGAGCTGGAAGACGGCGGCGCGGCGGCGTTGTCGGTGCTGACCAACGAAGAGTTCTTTCAGGGATCGCTGGCGAACCTGCGCGCGGCGTCGGCGGCCACCAAGCTGCCGTGCCTGCGCAAAGACTTCATGGTCGATGAATTTCAGATGGTGGAAGCGCGGGCTCATGCGGCGGACGCGGTACTGCTGATCGTGGCCGCGCTGAGCGATAGCGAATTGCGGCGGCTGGATGCGGCCGCGCGGGCGCAGGGGCTCGACGTGCTGTGCGAGGCGCACGACGAGAACGAGTTGCAGCGCGCGCTGGATGCGGGTTGCGAAGTGATCGGGGTGAACAGCCGGGACTTGAAAACGTTCCACGTGGAACAATCGACCCTGTTCCGAATTGGGCCAAAGATTCCCGATTCGGCACTGAAAGTGGCGGAGAGCGGGATCGAGAGCGGCGAGGACGTGGCGCGGCTGCGGGCGGCGGGGTACCAGGCGTTTCTGATCGGCGAGTCGCTGATGCGGGCGGAGAGGCCGGGGGAGGCGCTGAAGAAATTAGTGGCCGGTGGACAGTGGTCAGTGGCGGGCGGGAGCGGGCGGCGGGGTTAGTTGCGCTTCTGCATCGAGAACGTTCACACGAAGGACACGAAGGTTCCACGAAGGGCGCGAAGCAGATTCTCCCAATAGCACAACGAAGAACCTAAGAACCAAGAGCGAAGAACTAACAACCACATGACCTGGATCAAGATCTGCGGGAATACGAACCTGGAGGACGCGCGCGCGGCGGTGGAGGCGGGCGTGGACGCGCTGGGATTCGTCTTTGCGCCCAGCGTGCGGCGGATCAGCCCCAGGGACGCGGGGAAGATCATCGGCGAACTGCCGGCAGCGGTGGAGAAGATTGGCGTGTTCGTGAACCAGTCGGCCGAAATCGTGCTGGACACGGTCGAGAAGGCGGGCCTCACGGGAGTGCAGTTGCACGGCGGCGAGACGGTGGGCTACGCGCGCGAGTTGCTGGCCAAGGCACGCCAACGGAAGCTGATCAAGGGCGTGCACATGACCACGCCGGACGGAACCATGGGCAAAGCCGCCGAATTGGCCGAGGGCGCTGATGTGTTCGCCGCGGTCCTCTTCGACTCCAGCACGCCGGAACGAGGCGGCGGCACGGGCAAGACCTTCGACTGGCAGGAGGCCGTGCCGGTGGTGCGTTTGCTGGCGCGCAAGTTCCGCGTAATTATCGCGGGAGGGCTGACCGCGGCGAATGTCGGCGAGGCGATCGAGTTGTTCCGGCCGTGGGGCGTGGATGTGGTGTCGGGCGTGGAGAGCCAGCCGGGGAAGAAGGATTTGGGGAAGGTGCGGGCGTTTGTGGCGGCGGCGAAAGCAAATCGGGTCATCGGGCCATCGGGTGATCGGGTCATCGGAAGTCCAGCAAGGTGAAGACAGAAAGCACACACGAGAAACAAGGCACGACCGGGCGGTTCGGGCCGTACGGCGGGCGGTACGTTCCGGAGACGCTGATGGCGGCGCTGGAGGAGTTGGAGCGCGCATACGCCGAAGCGCAGCGGGATGCCGGGTTCCAGCGGCAATTTGAGCAACTGTTGCGCACCTATGCGGGGCGGCCGACGCCGCTGTTCTTCGCCCGGCGGCTGACCGAGAAGCTGGGCGGGGCGCGCCTTTACCTGAAGCGCGAAGACCTGCTGCACACCGGCGCGCACAAGATCAACAACTGCCTGGTGCAGGCCTTGCTGGCGCAACGCATGGGCAAGCGGCGGATCATCGCCGAGACCGGCGCGGGTCAGCATGGCGTGGCCACGGCGACGGTATGCGCGCTGTTCGGCTTCGAGTGCGTGGTCTACATGGGTACCGAGGACATGCGGCGGCAGGAGTTGAACGTCTTTCGCATGCGGCTGCTGGGCGCCGAGGTGCGGGGCGTGGAGTCCGGCCAGCGCACGCTGAAGGATGCGATCAACGAGGCCATGCGCGACTGGGTCACCAACGTGCGCACGACGCACTACCTGCTGGGCAGCGTGCTGGGAGCGCATCCCTATCCCACCATGGTGCGGGATTTTCACAAGGTGATCGGGCGGGAGGCGCGGCAGCAGATCCAGGAAGCCGAGGGCCGGCTGCCGGATGCGGTGATCGCGTGCGTGGGCGGAGGATCGAACGCCATCGGCATCTTTCATGAATTCCTGGGCGACGAGGCGGTGAAGTTGATCGGCGTGGAAGCGGGGGGGCGCGGCTGCAACCTGGGCGAGCACGCGGCGCGCATGGCGGTGATGCGGGAGCAGGGCGCGCCGGGAGGAACGCCGGGGGTGCTGCAGGGCACGTACTCTTACTTATTGCAGGACGAGGCGGGGCAGGTGGCGGCGACGCACTCGGTGTCGGCGGGGCTGGACTATCCCGGGGTGGGGCCGGAGCACGCCTGGCTGCGCGATTCGGGAAGGGCGGAGTACACCTGCGCGAGCGATGCGGAGGCGCTGGAGGCGTGCACGCTGCTGGCGCGAACGGAGGGAATTATTCCGGCGCTGGAGTCGTCGCACGCGGTGGCGGAGTGCGTGAAGCGAGCGGGAAAGATGAAGCCAGACGAGATTGTGATCGTCAATGTGTCCGGGCGTGGCGACAAGGATATGGGCATTCTGCGCGAGAATCTTCGCGAGTTATAGAATTAATTCAACACGGAGGCACGGAGACACGGAGGAAAAACAAATGATTTTTTCTTCTCCGTGTCTCCGTGCCTCCGTGTTGAGTTCTTCTTCCTAAATGGCGATCCAGTTTAAAAATCGGCCCGGGCTGGTGGCATACGTCACCTGCGGCGATCCGGATATCGCGACGACCCGCGACATCGTGCTGGAGGCGATTGAGGCCGGGGCGGATGTCGTCGAGTTAGGAGTACCGTTCAGCGATCCGGTGGCCGACGGGCCGGTAATCCAGCGGGCCAGCGATCGCGCGCTGCGCGCGGGGGTGAGGCTGGCCGACGTGTTGAAGCTGGCGGGCGAGGTGCGGCGGAAGTCCGAAGCGGGGCTGATCGTTTTTTCCTACTTCAATCCCATCCTGCGCTATGGATTGGAGCGATTCGCAAGCGAGGCCGCGCAGGCGGGAGTAGACGGAGCGCTGGTGACGGATCTGCCGATCGAGGAAGCGGACGAATATATCCGGCAGATGCGGGCGCGGAAGCTGGCCACGGTGTTCCTGGCGGCGCCCACCAGCACCGACGAGCGGCTGGGAAGGATCGCGCGGGCTTCGACGGGCTTCATTTATGCTGTTTCGCGGACGGGAGTGACGGGCGCGCGAACGGAGTTGCCGCAGGACGCGCGCGAACTTGTAACCCGGCTGAAGCGGCACACTCAGCTACCTGTCGCGGTGGGGTTCGGCATCTCCAGCGCGGAGCAGATGGCGGCGGTGGGCGAGTACGCGGAGGCGGCGGTGGTGGGCAGCGCCATCGTGCAGGTGATCGAGCGGGCGGCACCACAAGGCCGGGCGGCGGAGGCGGTGGGAGAGTTTGTGAGAGGGCTGAGGGGAGTGAAAGCGGCGCGGAAGGGTTAACAGAAGAATTGAATATTGAAAATTGAATATTGTCGAAGCGCAGGATTCGATTCGAGCAAGTAGTCAAGATGAGATGGGGTCGAGCGGAGGATAGCCGATACCTGAGAGCTGATTGCTGATAGCTGAGAGCTGGGTTTATGGACATCGCCGAGTGGCGCAGGAAAATCGACGACATTGACCGGCAGCTGGTCGAACTGGTGAACCAGCGGGCGGCGGCGGCCAAGGAGATCGGCCGCCTCAAGCGCAACAGCGATTTGCCCATCTACGAGCCGGAGCGGGAGAAGAAGATTTTCGAGAACGTTACGGGGGTCAATAAGGGCCCGCTGCCGAACAGCGAGCTGATCCGCGTGTTCGAGCGGCTGATCGACGTGATGCGCAAGCTGCAGAAGGATGAAATCGTCGGGGCGCAGGCGGAGGGAACGTCGATCGCCAACGAGCGCGGGGACACGGAGCTGGAAGCGGAGATTAACGACTAGGAGTTAGTAGTTAGGAGTTCGTAGTTAGGCGCGAGAGTGGGGTGAGGGGAAAGGATTGAACGATGCAAGGGCATCGCGATTTAAAAGCATGGAACAAAGCCATGCTCCTCGTCACCGACATTTATCACGGGTTGACGAGCCAGATGAGGCGGGCGGCGGTTTCGATACCGAGCAATCTCGCGGAAGGACACGCCGAAGTTCGTCCAAGGAGTTTCATCAGTTCATCGGGCACTCCCGCGGATCGCTCATGGAGTTGGAAACACAAATTGAGATCGCACGCAACCTGGGGTTCGTAGCTCACGAGACAGCTGTGACTTTGCCAGGCAGAACGGACGAGATTGGAAGGATGTTGACGGGCCTCCGTGAATGGGCCGCGCGGGCCAAACCGGCTAACTCCTAGCTACTAACTCCTAACTACTGGAACGGTAATGATCATCGCAATGCAAGAAGGAGCGGTCGAGGAGCAGATCCAGCAGGTGATCGAGCACCTGGTGGGGATGGGCTTCGAGGTGCATCGCTCGACCGGGGCGCGGCAGACGGTGCTGGGCGCGGTGGGAGCGCGGGTGGATTTCGACGTGCGCCAACTGGAAATGCTCTCCGGCGTGCAGGAGGTGCATCGCATTTCGGCCCCGTACAAGCTGGCGGGAAGGAGTTTTCGCCCGGAGGGCACGCGCATCAAGCTGCGCAACGGGCTGGAGATCGGCGGCGAGCAGGTGGTGGTGATGGCGGGGCCGTGCTCGGTGGAATCGCGCGAGCAGCTGTTCACGACCGCGGAGTCCATCGCCAAGGCGGGGGCGAAGGTGCTGCGCGGAGGCGCGTTCAAGCCGCGGTCGTCGCCGTACTCGTTCCAGGGCCTGGGCGAGGAAGCGCTGAAGCTGATGCGCGAGGCGGGGGAGAAGTTCGGCATGCTGGTGATCAGCGAGGTCATGGAGATCTCGCAGATCCCGCTGATGCTGCCCTACGTGGACATCTTCCAGGTAGGCGCGCGCAACATGCAGAACTTCAACCTGCTGCGCGAACTGGGCAAGGTGCGCAAGCCGGTGCTGCTGAAGCGGGGCATCGCCGCCACCTTCGAGGAGCTGCTGCTGTCGGCGGAATACGTGATGGCGGGCGGCAAC
>DASUBK010000106.1:0-4202 GCA_035763305.1 Terriglobales bacterium
TCAGGCTGATCGAGCGGCCAAAGAGCGGCGAATTGATGTCGCCGACCGGGATGTCCAGGTTCACGTTGTTGAAGATGTTCTGACCCTCCACGCTGAGGGTGAGCGCGTAGCGATGCTCGGTTCCGCCCCCTTCGCCGCCGACAAGGCGGTGATGCAGCGCTTCAAGCAGGAACTGGTCCTGGCCCGCGAGGTGACCCACCGCAACGTGGTCCGGCTCTACGACCTCGGCGAAGCCGACGGCATTGACTTCATCACCATGGAGTTCGTGGAGGGCGAGGACCTGGGCACGCTGCTGAACCGGCGCGGCAAGCTGCCGGCGGGGGAAGCGGCGGACATGGTGGCGCAAATCTGCGCCGGGCTGCAGGCGGCGCACCAGCAGGGCATCGTGCACCGCGATCTGAAGCCGGGCAACATCATGCGCGATCCCACCGGGCGCATCGTGGTAATGGATTTCGGACTGGCGCGGAGCCTGGCTGGGAGCGACATGACCGGCATGACACGCACCGGGGCGCTGGTCGGGACGCTGGAATACATGTCGCCGGAGCAGGCCAATGCCTCGCAGATTGACGCCCGCTCCGATCTGTACACCGTCGGCCTCATCTTTTATGAATTGCTGACCGGCGTCCGCCCGTTCCAGGCGGACAGCGCGGTGGCCAGCCTGCTGCGGCGCTCGCGCGAACGGGCCGAGCCGCCCAGCGTGCACGATGGTTCGATTCCCAAGGCCATCAACAGCATTTGCGGCAAGTGCCTGGAGATCGCGCCGGACAGCCGCTACCAGAGCGCCACGGCGCTGATCACGGACATTGAGCGCTGGAAGTCGCCGGAGACGGCGCCGCGGCGTCCGCTGCCGTGGCTGGCGATTGCGGTGGGAGTAGCGGCGGTGGCGATCGTCGCGGTCGCTCTCGTGCTGCTGATGCGCTCACGCCCGGCGGCGCCGGTCACACACGCGCCGCTCAGCGTGCTGGTCGCCGATTTCAGCAATCGCAGCGGCGACCCGGTCTTCGACGGCACAGTCGAGCCGATGCTCAATGTCGCGCTGGAAGGCGCTTCGTTCATCAACGCCTTCGATCGCAACCAGGCGCGCCGGTTGGCGCAGAAGCTGCCCAACGGCAGCGACAAACTCAGCGACGAGACTGCTCGACTCATTGCCGTGAGCCAGGGTATCAGCACGGTGATCACCGGCGAGTTGGCCCGCGAAGGAGACGGCTACAGCATTGCGGCGTCTGCGGTGGATCCCATCAGCGGCAAGGTTTTGGCCCGGGCGCAGGTGTCGGCCGCCAACAAGGACGCGGTGCTCAGCGCGATCCCGAAAATCGCGGTACCCATCCGCAAGGCTCTCGGCGATACCACGCCCGAGTCGGTGCAGTTCGAAGAGGTCGCCGGCGGCTTTACGGCAGCGAATGTGGCCGCGGTGCATGAGAATGCCATCGGCGTCGAAGCGCAGTTCGCGGGCAAGTACCAGGAGGCCTTCGACGCCTTCCAGAAAGCGGCCGAATTGGATCCGAAGTTCGCCCGCGCCTACAGCGGAATGGCTGCGATGGCGCAAAACATGGGGCGGCAGCAGGACGCCGTCAAGTACATGAAGCTCGCCATGGAGCACGTGGACCGCATGACGGAGCGCGAGCGCTATCGCAATCGGGGGCAGTACTACATGTCAACCGGCGACTGGCAGAAGTGCGTGCAGGAGTACAGCCAGCTGGTGACGCGCTACCCGGTGGACCGCGTCGGGCAGAACAACCTCGCCACCTGCTACACCCAGGTGCGCAACGCGCCCAAGGCGCTGGAAGCCGCGCGCAAGGAAGTTGAGATCGTCCCCAAGGGTGTCACGCAGCGTTTGAACCTGGCCTTCATCAGCTCCTTTGCCGGCGACTTTGCCGGCGGAGAGCGCGAAGGACGCGCCGCGCTCGACATCAATCCCTCGGCGCAGCAGGCGTATCTCAACATCGCCGAAGGCCAACTCGGCGAAGGGCAACTCGATCGCGCCGCCGACAGCTACAAGAAGCTCGCCGCGTGGGGCACGCTCGGCGCTTCGATCGCCGCCGACGGGCTCGCCGACGTCGCCGCCTACCAGGGCAAATACGCGGAGGCAACGCGCATGCTGCAGCAGGCGGCGGCTTCGGACACGGCGGCGAAGATGCCGGACAGCGCGGCGCGCAAGTTCGCCGAAATCGCGCACCTGGAGGCTTTGCGCGGCCAGAACAGCGCGGCGGCTGCCGACCTCGCCAAGGCCCTGTCTGGTGCGCCGTCGGTGCAGCTGAGATTTCTGGCAGCGCTGACCTATCTTGAAGCCGGCGACCCCAAGAAAGCCGAGAAGCTGGCCGCCGATCTCTCCTCCGAGTTGACCAACGAGCCGCAGGCGTATGGCAAGATCGTCTCCGGACTGGTGGCGCTGCAGCGGCACGACGCGCGCCAAGGCATCAAGGATCTCAGCGACGCCAACGATCTGCTCGACACCTGGATCGGCCACTTCGAACTCGGCCGTGCCTATCTCGATGCCGATCAGTTCACCGCCGCCGACTCCGAGTTCGACACCTGCACCAAGCGCCGCGGCGAGGCCATCGAGCTGTTCATGGACAACGTTCCCACCTACTCGTATTTCCCCGCCGTCTACTACTACCAGGGCCGCGCGCGCGAGGGCATGAAGAGCGAGGGTTTCGCCGATTTCTACAAGACCTACGTCGCCCTCCGCGGCGCGGCCGGCGAAGACCCGCTGCTGGCCGACGCCCGCCATCGCCTGGGACAGTAGCCAGCCGCCACGCCGCGCAAAACCACCGCGGATTTCCGCCGATCGTCACGGATTGGTTCTTTGAATCCTTCTGCCCCATCCGCATGGATCCGCGAAATCCGCAGTCGGGTTTCCGGCGCCTTTCCCCCCGCCTCGCGCTAACTGTTCCAACCAGTACGTTTTTTCTTGCAAACAGTTTGCGACGGACAGAGAATCCGTTTTCACTTCGCCTCATTACGAACTCCCCCCTAGTGATGACGCGGTAGGCGCAGTTCCTCTGGCTGCAACTGGGACCAAATTTACAACCAGGAACTCGGAAGATGCCGCGCCCCGGGTGTGTGCGCGCGGTCGTCGGAGGCATCATGCAAGGCCGTTCGCAGCATTGGCTCGACGCGCAGTCGCGCCCGGCAGTCCCCGCGTTCGTCGCATCCATCCTGACGGTCATCGCTTTGCTGTGCGGCAGCGCCTTCGCGCAGCAGGCCGCTCCCATTCCCAACGGCCTGACCCACTGGTGGCGCGCGGAGAACAACGGCGCCGACACCCAGGGCGGCCTCGGCACCGTGCTCGGCAACGGCGCCACCTTCACCGCCAACGGCAAAGTCGGCGCCGCATTCTTCTTTCCCGGAACCACCGCCAACAACGTCTCCTTCGGCAACCAGCTCGGCAATTTCGGGACCGCGGATTTCACCGTCGACTTCTGGATGCAGACCACCAACACCGGCTCGCAGGCCCTGCTCAGCAAACGCGCCATCTGCAATCCCGACAGCTTCTTCGACATCCGCACCAACCGCGGCGGCGCCGTCAACCTCGAAGTCGAACTCGATCAGGACTCCGCCAACACCAATTACAACCTGCTGCGCATTCCGGTCGACGTCAGCGACGGCGTCTTCCACCACATCGCCGTCACCCGCCAGGGCGTAACCGTCTCCGTCTACCTCGACGGCGCCCTGATCGGCCAACAGCAAACCGCCGGCATCACCAACATCTCCAACGCCGCCCTGTTCACCCTCGGCCAAAGCGCCTGCAGCGGCAGCCCGGACGGCACCGCCTGGTTCGACGGCACCCTCGACGAGCTCCACATCTTCAACCGCGCTCTCTCCCAGAACGAGGTCCAGTCCATCTACAACGCAGGCTCGGCGGGCCTGACCACCCTGGTCGGCTGGTGGAAGTTCAACGAGGGTACCGGCGCCGCCACCGCCGACTCCTCCGGCAACGGCAACACCGGCGTCCTTTCCGGATCGCCGCTTCCCACCTGGAGCAGCGCCGGACCCACCGGCGCCATCTACTTTCCCGCCTCCCTCAGCTTCGACGGCGTCAGCAGCTACGTCGACATCCCTAACGCCGCCGTTAGCTCTTCGCTGAACTTCGCCTCGCAGCTCACCGTCGCCGCCTGGGTCAAGCCCGCCATCCCGTTTCAGCAAGGCGCCTACGGCATCATC
Source organism: Terriglobales bacterium (assembly GCA_035763305.1). Taxonomy (GTDB): domain Bacteria; phylum Acidobacteriota; class Terriglobia; order Terriglobales; family Acidobacteriaceae; genus DASUBK01. Next base: position 4,165 of record DASUBK010000106.1, read on the forward strand.
AGCCGGCCGAATGGATCCGCAGCCACCGGCTGGGCGCT
>DASUBK010000107.1:0-13722 GCA_035763305.1 Terriglobales bacterium
GTCTTGATTTACGAAATCATCGGCCCGTTCAACACCCGCCTGGCGCTGGTCTGGGCCGGCGAGACCCGCGAGGAGTCGCCGGCGGCCGAAGCCGCGGAACTCTCCTGAGGTTGAACACTAAGGTGCATGCCCGGGGCCAGCGCGCGGACTTTGCCGCTACAATGAGAGTCGGCGAACGCTCCGGGCCAGCAACCTCATGGATAAACTTGTCATTCGCGGCGGTACTCCCCTGTTGGGCAACATTCGCGTCAGCGGCGCGAAAAACGCGGCTTTGCCGTGCATGGCGGCCGCCCTGCTGACCGACGAACCGGTAATCCTGGAGAACATCCCCCAGGTGCGCGACATCGAGACCACGCGCCGCCTGCTGGCGGCCATGGGCGCCGAGGTCGAACTCGGCTACGGACGCGCGCAGCACCGCACCACCATCTGCGCGCGCGTGCTGGAGAAGCCGGAAGCTTCTTACGAACTGGTCAAGACCATGCGCGCTTCCACCCTGGTGCTGGGGCCGCTGGTGGCCCGCAGCGGGCGAGCGCGCGTGTCTCTGCCCGGCGGCTGCGCCATCGGCGCGCGACCGATTGATCTCCACATCAAAGGCTTGGAGCGGCTGGGAGCGAAGATCACCCAGGAACACGGGTACGTGGAAGCCAGCGCCGATCGCCTGCGCGGTGGCCACATCGTCTTCGACAAAATCACCGTCACCGGCACCGAGGACCTGCTGATGGCCGCGGTGCTGGCCGACGGCGAGACTATCATGGAAAATTGCGCCCGCGAGCCCGAGGTCAGCGACCTGGCCAACCTGCTGAACAAGATGGGTGCGCGCATCGAGGGCGTCGGGCACTCGACGATGAAGATCCACGGCGTGGAGAAGCTGCACAGCGCCAAGCACCGCATCATTCCTGACCGTATCGAGGCGGGAACCTTCCTCATCGCCGCGGCCATCACCGGCGGCGACCTCAACGTGCAGGGCTGCGATCCCAATCACCTCACATCGGTGCTGCAGAAGCTGGAAGAGTGCGGGGTCAGCGTGCGCCGCAACGGCGATTCCGTCCGGGTGAGCAGCGACGGCAAGTTCCGACCCGCCGACGTCAGCACGGAAGAGTATCCCGGCTATCCCACCGATATGCAGGCGCAGTACATGGCACTGGCCACGCAGGCCGAGGGTACCTCGATCGTGGTGGAGAACATCTTCGAGAACCGCTTCATGCACGCGCAGGAACTGGTGCGTATGGGCGCCAACATCAAGATCGAGGGGCGGCGGGCAATCGTGCGCGGGCGCACGCCGCTGAGCGCCGCGGCGGTACTGGCCAGCGATCTGCGTGCATCGGCGTCGCTGGTGCTGGCGGCGCTGGTGGCGGACGGCGAGACCATCATCGATCGCGTGTACCACATCGACCGCGGCTACGAGCGGATCGAGGAGAAGCTGCGCGGCGTGGGCAGCGAGATCCGGCGCATCGGCGAGTTGTTCCCCAAGAAGGCCGCGCCGGCCATGCAAGCGTAAACATCGGGTCATCGGGTGATCGGGTCATCTGACCATCGAGTCAGGGCCTGCGTGCGCCTTTCTCGCGTCCTCTCCCCATGTGTCATCCCGAGCGAGCGCGATTGACCGTAGCGGAGCGGAGGCGGAAGGAGCGCGAGTCGAGGGACCTCATGTTTCCGCTGAAGCCACAGGTACCTCGACTCGTGCTCCCTCGCCCCGGCTCGGTCGCACTCGCTCGAGATGACACCGCTGCAGATTACCGGCCACCCGGTGGTCGGATCACCCGATCCGACTCCTAGATTTGTTACTCTGCTTCCATGCTGAACCGCGATGACCGCAAGAGGCTGTTGCTGATCAGCAACTCGACGCAGTTCGGGCGCGGCTATCTCGACCACGTGGAACAGCCCATCCGCAACCTGCTGGGCCCGAGCAAGCGGATGCTCTTTGTTCCCTACGCCTTGCAGGATCGCGGCGGCTACGCGGCCTCGGCGCGCAAACGATTCGAGGCAATGGGGTACGAACTCGATTCGGTGCACGAGGCCGCCGACCCGCGCCGCGCCGTTGAAAGCGCCGAAGCGCTGTTCGTCGGCGGCGGCAACACCTTCCGGCTGCTCAAATCGCTCTACGACAACGGCCTCATGTGGGCCATCCAGCGCCGAGTGGAGGAAGGCATGCCATACCTCGGCAGCAGCGCGGGCGTCAACGTCGCCTGTCCTACCATCCGCACTACCAACGACATGCCGATCGTGGAGCCGCCCTCGCTCTGCGCGCTGGCCCTGCTTCCCTTCCAGATCAATCCTCACTATCTCGATTCCGATCCCAGTTCCACCCACATGGGCGAGACCCGCGAACAGCGCTTGCGGGAATTCCTGGAGGAGAACGATGTGCCGGTGGTGGGCCTGCGCGAAGGCGGATGGGTGACGGTGCGTGGAGAAGAGATCACGCTGGAGGGACATCGCTCGGCGCGGATCTTCGTGAGAGGCAGGGAGCCGTACGAGATACAGCCGGGGGACAAACTGAGTATGGTTCTATCGCGCTAGACGGTGAATTGAGTGGTTGCGGATTGGTCGAACTGCACAAGGGACGGACGGCCGGTAGCAGCTCATTGGCATGGTGCAAGCCTTGTCTGGCATTTCGCCGGCGCCGAGCGTCAGCGGAATATCGCGATCAGCTTTTCCACGCCGGATACGTACGCCTGGCCTTGGCAGGCCAGCTTTCTCTTCTGGGTCAACTGGCGGGCAATGGTGGCCGGAAGATCGGCGGCACCATTCAGCGCCACGAGCACCAGCGGTTTCGGCGAATCGGGAGAATCGTCGTCCTCGAACGTGCCGGTATTCGCCGGCGGCGACGCGTCGCGCTTCTGGAGTTTTGTGAGCCGAACAAACTCCAACTGTTCGGTGGTGTTCAAGGTGTTTTCCAACTCTTCACGAGAAAAGTTTCCGTCGAATGTCTTTTCCACTGGGCCTCCGAGTTAGCGGGGTGCGGGCGTGATGAGTTTGTCGAGCAAGTTCAGCTTCGCCGGATCGGAAGCCGCGGCTCCCATCTGCGTGCGCAGAGCCTTCAACAAATCGGCCGGGGCGGTGTTCCTGGCCCCCGCCGTGTCCCCCAGGCCCATGAGGATGTCCTGCAATTGCTTGATGGCCCCATCCCTGGTCTCCGGGTTCTCCGCCATGCGCGCCAATTCCGCATACTTGCTACGAATGCGAATTGCCGCCTGCGCTTCGGCAGCCGTATTGGCGCGGTTTACGTCGATGGTCGTCGCTTCCTGCCTGGCCGCAGCGGCGGCGTGACCGGCATCGTTTTGCAGTTGCTGCAGCGCGCCGGGAAGCGTTCCGGCGTAGAAGAATTCGACCAGGTCTCTCCATGCCTCCTCGAATGGATAGCCGCTCACGTCAATGCCGGAAATTTTTTGCGTGATGCGATTGCGCACGCTATCGCGGGAGGCCTGCATCTGGGAAATCAGTATCTCTGTCGTCTTCTCGCGAAAAATGTTCTTATCCACCGAAAGGCGAGTGCCGTGGAAACCGGTCAGTGACGCCGCGAGAAGATCTTTGATGTCGGTGGCTCCTACGACGCCAATCGCCGAGGAGAGCCCCAACTCAACGACGTCGCTTCCCACTTCCAATCCTGAACGGCCAGAGGTGAGTGACTGTTCAAATTCGCGATAGTGCTTCTCAATATCTACTTCGATTCGGTTCACCATCTGGTTGCGTAGGAGCCGCGCACTTTGCAGATCTGGCGCGGTGCCGTTCTTCACCGCTGCCTGATACGCCGCGTAGTCCTTCCGGAATTCATCCGCAGGGTACTCGGCGGTGGTGTCCACGGTGGGTGGCACAGGCGGGCGATTTACGTGGATGCAGCCTGCACTGCAAAGCAGCAGGGCCGCTGAAACCCAGATCTGTTGGGCACGTTTCATCATGTGCTCTACCTGGAAGGCAGCAGAAAGTTACCGGGATCGTGCCTTCGCGAGACAAGATAGTGACCAGTGTTCGGATTTCGTAACAAGATCGGCGGCGGAGTTTTCCACCTGTGCCCTCAAGACCAAAGGGCTGGTCGTGACGACCAGCCCCTGGAACGATCGATCCTTCAATCCGCGGTCACCAACTCGGCGCGATCGCGCTTCAGCTCGGCGGCGGGATGGTGCCGCAGCTCGTGGCCGATGTAGACCTGGCGCGGCCGCGCGATCTTCTGCTCCGGATCGTTGAGCATCTCCAGCCACTGCGCCAGCCAGCCCGCGGTGCGCGGGATGGCGAACAGCACGGTGAACATCTCCGGCTTGAAGCCCATGGCCTGGTAGATGATGCCGCTGTAGAAGTCCACGTTGGGATAGAGCTTGCGCTTGATGAAGTACTCGTCCTCCAGCGCGATCTTCTCCAGCTCGATGGCGATGTCCAGCTTGGGATTGCGGCCGGTGACCTTGAACACCTCTTCCGCCGTCTGCTTGATGATGCGGGCGCGGGGATCGTAGTTCTTGTAGACGCGGTGACCGAAGCCCATCAGCTTGCGCCGGCCTTCCTTCACCTGCTTGATGAAATCAGGCACATGTTCCTTGGAGCCGATCTCCGCCAGCATGGTCAGTACTTCCTCGTTGGCGCCGCCATGCAGTGGACCTGAGAGCGCCGCGCACGCCGCCGCGGTGGCCGCGTAGGGATCGGCTTGCGAGCTGCCTACGTTGCGCATGGTGGTGGTGGAGGCGTTCTGCTCGTGGTCGGCGTGCAGGATGAACAGCACGTCCAAGGCCCGCGCCAGCACCGGGTTCGACGAATAGCGCGGTTCGGTGCGCTTCCACAACATGTGCATGAAATTTTCGGTGTAGCTGAGGTCGTTCTCCGGATACGCGTACGGCAGGCCCTGGCTGTGGCGGAAAGCGTAGGCGGCGATGGTCGGCATCTTGGCGATCAGGCGCGTGATCTGCAGCTTGCGCGTGTCGGCGTCCTTGATGTTGCGGGCATCGGCGTAGAAGGTCGAGATGGCCGCGACGGTCGAGATCAGCATGCCCATGGGGTGGGCGTCGTGGTGGAAGCCGTCCATGAACTTCTTCAGGTTCTCGTGGATGAGGCGGTGATGGGTGACCTGCTCGACCCAGTCCTTGAGCTCGGCGCGCGTCGGCAGCTCGCCGTTCAGCAGCAGGTAGGCGACCTCGAGATAGGTGCAGTTCTCGGCCAATTCCTCGATGGGATAACCGCGGTAGCGCAGGATGCCGCGCTCGCCGTCGAGGAAGGTGACCTTGCTCTGGCAGGCGGCGGTGTTCATGTACGCCGGATCGTAGGTCATCATGCCGAAATCGTCGGCCTCGACCTTGATCTGGCGCAGGTCCATGGCGCGGACCGTGTCGTGGGTGATGGGCAGGGTGTATTCCTTGCCGTTGCGGTTGTCCTTGATAGTGAGCGTGTCGGGCATGGTCGAGCTCCTCGGAGCGCCGGCTACGGCGATTCCGAGGGAATTCTGACGGTGAGTACCCGCCCCGGCAGTGAGGGATGTCACAGGGACTGGTGACAGAAGTACATAAGGGGAATGGAGCTTGCGGAGATAGCGGGGGTAGCGGAGGTTTCGGAGGTGAGATGAAACGTCCGAGACCTGGGAAACCTCCGCAACTTGCGTCTACTGCCCGCGCGTGGCCGACGGCCTGGTGATCGCCTGCCGCTCCTGCTCCGACATCTCCCGCCACAACATGGTCAGGTTGCGCTCCAGGTAGTGATTGCCGGGCTGGAGTTCGTAGGCCTTGCTGAACCACTTGTAGGCCTGCACCCGATCGACGCGCACGCCGCATTCGCCGGTGGCGTACATGGCGCCCACATGCGAAAGGGCCGATGGGTTCTGCTTGTCGGCGGCAGCCTTGAAGTACACCAGCGCCTGCCGGCAGCTCTGGGGTACGCCACCGCGTCCGTAGAGGTAGTTTTCGGCCTTGGCCAGCAGGTCCGCGCCGTTGTCCGGCTGGGGTTTTGGGGGAGCCGCTTTCCTGGCCGGCGGCGCCGGGGCCTGAGCGTCGGCTTCTTCATCTTGAGCCTTGGCGTCGGCCTTGGGTTCCGACTCGGCGTTCGCGGCACTCTCATCCTTGGCCGCATTCTTGCCGGCGTTCTTGTCGCTGGACGCGGCGTTGTTCGGCTTCGATTCTTTATCCGTCGCCGCTGCTTCGCCGTTGACGGCGGGCTTGCTTGCGGCAGCCGTGTCGCCAGTCTTCTCCGCTGCGGGGGGAGGCGTGCCGGCCGCCGCCGCAGGCTGCGCGTCAGCCGGCGCCGGTTTGGCCGGCGGCTCCGCCGCCATGTCAGGCTGATCATCCTGCGGCACCGCTTGCGCTGCCGGCTTGCTGCTGTCGGCGGTCGAGGCGTCGGTCTGCGGCTCCGAGGTCGCGGGCTTGGCTTCCTGCGAGTGCATCGAAGCCTGCGTCCAGACATACGTCTTGATCGGCTCCCACTTCCACCACACCACGGCGGCGGCAGCGAGCAGGATCAGCAGGAAGACGACGCGCACCGCACTGGAGCCGCCGCCATCGTCTTCCAGCAGGTAATCGCTGGAGCTCTCACTTCCACTCAAGCCGAGAAACGACGGGCCATGAATCTCCGCGGCCGGCTCTTCGGATTCATATTCTGGAACCGGCTCCGGCTCCGGCGGCGGTGTGGGCGCGGGGCGCTTGCGCAGGAAATCTTCGGCGGCGCGCAGCGACTCCGAGGATTGCGAGGGAGGGTTCGCTTCGTAGCGATTCCCGCGGCCGGAGACAGAACCTATCTCCTGGGGAGGCCAGGGCATGCGGGTGGAGGCCAGTTCCCTTTCCGCCGCGGAGCGCCCGGCAGGAGCCTCAGGCTGCAGCAACTTGTTGCCGCACATGCCGCAATATTTGAATTGGTCGGGATTTTCATGACCGCAATGAGAACAACGCACGAAAGGCCTCCGCGGATTGGGGCGCGAGCACACGCTGTCGCCGCGCCCCGTGTTCGGAGCGCGACCGGGGCCCGGCAAACTGTGCGAAACTGGCGCTGCAGGTAAGATTCGGGAGAGCAGCAGCGGGGTTGGACGGAGCTGCGGAATTTCCTCTAACTCTCCGCAAATCGCGGCTTTACAGGCTTTTCACCCGCGTGTTACTCTCATGGAGATACAGGGCGAATTGATTAAGAGCAGGAGCGCATCAGGTAGTGTTAGCCAGAGAGCAAAAACAGACCCTTATTGACCAGTACCGCACGCACGCGACCGACACCGGCAGCCCCGAGGTCCAGATCGCGCTGCTCAGCGAGCGCATTGGCCAGTTGACGGAACACTTTAAGACGCACAAAAAGGACCACGCTTCGCGCCGGGGGTTGCTGATGATGGTCAGCCGCCGCCGCCGCTTGCTGGATTACCTGAAGAAGTACGACACTGAGCGTTATAAGGACGTCATCCAGAAGGTCGGCATCCGCAAGTAAGACCGCCGAAGTTCAGGCCTGCGCCTCGGGAGAGGTGCGCCGTTCCCTACCGCTCGTTCCCCCTCTGGTGAGGGAGGACTCCGTACTCCGGCCAGGAAACCGGGCGCCAAGTCCCAGGCCCTATTGACTCCCGGCCTCGCTGCTGGCGCCGCGGCCGGACGTGAAGAACACGACTCACCTCCTGGTGCTCCCCGCTACGGAAGGACATTGGAATGAAACCTCAGCCGCACACCATCACCGTCGAACTCTCCGGCGGACGTACTCTCAGCTTCGAAACAGGAAAACTGGCCAAGCAGGCCCACGGCTCGTGCGTGGTCCGCATGAACGACAACGTCATCCTGGCCACCGCCACCGCTAACCAGGAGCCGCGCGAAGGCATCGATTTCTTCCCCCTCACGGTGGACTACCGCGAATACACCTACGCCGGCGGGCGCATCCCCGGCGGCTTCATCAAGCGCGAAGGCCGGCCCAGCGAGCGCGAGATCCTCACCAGCCGGCAGATCGACCGACCCATCCGGCCCCTGTTCCCCGACGGCTTCCGCAGCGAGACGCAGGTGATTGCCTTCTGCCTCTCCGCCGACACGGAAAACGATCCCGACGTGGTGGCGATCAACGCCGCCTCCGCCGCCCTGACGTTGTCGGACATTCCCTTCGCCGGGCCGGTGGGCGCGGTGCGCGTGGGACTGGTGGACGGCAACTTCGTGGTCAATCCGACCTACACCGAGATGCGCGAGGGCAAGCTACGCCTGATGGTAGTCGGTACCTCCGAAGGCATCGTGATGATCGAGGCCGGCGCCTCCGAGGTGGACGAGGAGACGGTGGTCAAGGCCATCGAATTCGCCCACAACGAGATCAAGAAAATCTGCGCCTCCATCGACGACCTCGCCCGGCAGAACGGCAAGAAGAAACGTGAAGTCGTGCCGCCCGAGGTCGACGAGGCCTACATCTCTGAGCTGTCGAACAAGCTTGGCGACCGCCTCACCGACGCGCTCAACACGCAGAAGTATCCCAAGGCCGAGAGCTACCAGAAGGTCAAAGAGCTCAAGAAAGAGTTTAAGGAACAGATCCCCGAGGAAGACGAAGAAGGGCGGACGAAGTTCTCCAAGAGCTTCGAAATCCTTCGCGAGCGCATCTTCCGCGAGCAGGTGATTAACCAGAAACGCCGTCCCGACGGCCGCGCCTTCGACCAGATCCGCGACATCTGGATCGAGGTGGGCGTGCTGCCCCGCACCCACGGCTCCGCCATCTTCACCCGCGGCGAGACCCAGGCTCTGGTCACCACCACCCTGGGCACCGCCGACGACATGCAGCGCCTGGAACTGTTCGAGGGCGAAGCCAAGAAGCGCTTCATGCTTCACTACAACTTCCCCCCGTTTTCCGTTGGTGAAGTGGCATTTCTGCGTGGCGCCGGACGCCGCGAAATCGGCCACGGCGCCCTGGCCGAGCGTTCCATTTCGGCGGTGCTGCCCGCCGAGAGCGACTGGCCCTACGCCATGCGCGTGGTCAGCGACATTCTCGAATCCAACGGCTCCTCCTCGATGGCTTCCGTCTGCGGCGCTTCCCTGTCGCTGATGGACGCTGGCGTGCCGCTGCGCTCTCACGTGGCGGGCGTGGCCATGGGCTTGGTGAAGGAAGGCGAGCAGTACGCGGTCCTGACCGACATCGCCGGCGCCGAAGATCACTACGGCGATATGGACTTCAAGGTCGCCGGCACGCGTAACGGCATTACCGCGCTGCAGATGGACATCAAGGTCATGGGCATTACCCCGCAGATCATGCGCGAGGCCCTCGAGCAGGCGCACCGCGGGCGCATCTTCATCCTCGACAAGATGGTGGAGGCGCTGCCGGAACCGCGCACCGCGCTCAGCGAGTACGCGCCCCGCTTCTACACGGTGCAAATCCCGACCGACAAGATCAAGGACCTCATCGGGCCCGGTGGCAAGGTCATCCGCGGCATCATCGAGGAGACCGGAGTCAAGATCGACGTCGAGGACAGCGGCCGCGTCAACGTCGCCTCCAACGACAAGGAGTCGGCGGCCAAGGCGCTCAAGATGATCGGCGAGATCACCGCCACCGCCGAAGTAGGCAAGACCTACCTGGGCAAGGTGGTGCGACTGGCCGACTTCGGAGCCTTCGTCGAGATCCTGCCCGGCACCGACGGCCTGCTGCACATCAGCGAGGTGGCCGAGCACCGCATCGGCGACATCCGCGACGAACTCAACGAGGGCGACCAGATCCTGGTCAAGGTGCTCTCGGTTGAGGGCAATCGCATTCGGCTTTCGCGCAAGGCGATCCTGCGCGAGCAGCGCGCCAAGATGGGCGGCGGCACAGCCGCTGACGCCAGCCTGGAAGGCGCTCCCGCGGGCGCTCCCGCAATGACCCTGGAGGGTGGCGCCGATTTTGAAGAGAGCGGCGAGGAAGGCGAACCCAACTTCAATCGCGTTGAAGCCCACTCCGCCGCGCCGCGCGAAGGCGGCTTTGGCGGCGGTGGTGGCGGCGGACGACGCCATGGCGGCGGCGGTGGCGGAGGAGGACGCGGTGGCCGCGGTGGCCGCGGCGGCCGCGGTGGTGGCGGGCGTGGCGGCGATGGCCGCGGCGGACGTCGCTAACTGCAACGCTAACTTCAGATTTCCAACAGGGGCCCCGGCCACTCCGGGGCCTCTTTCCTCGTGATCTTCGTGTGTCCTTGGTGACCGGAGCCTGCCCTGAGCGAAGCGCAAGCGCGTCATGCAGGCGCTGATGAAGATGTCCAAGCTGGAAATCCGCAAGCTGGAAGAGGCGTAGATTTCCCTGCAACTCTTGGCGCCCGGGCGCGTCCTTTGGAGCATGCGAATTGCAATGGCAGTCCTGCTCCTGAGCGCGCTCGCCGTGGCGCAAAGCCAGCCGCAACCGAAATCCGGGGCGCCTCCCAAGGCCGCTGCCGTCGAGACTCCCGCTGCGGCAGCGCCACAACCGGACGCGCAGGCACAGCAGCAGCGCATCGCGGCGGCGCGGCGCGACATCCAGCGCATGCGCAATCTGGTGGAGCAGATGGACCGCAACCGCGCCTTCGCCTCGCCCGGCGAGACGCCGCTGAATCACGAGTTCCAGCTCAACATCGAGCTGTGGCGGACGCTGCTGGATCATTTGGAGCAGGACCTGGAGCCGCCGCCCGTGCCGTCCCAGTCATCACCCCCGCAGTTGCACTGAGTGGTGTGGCACGGGTCTTCGACCCGTGTCCGCGGGTCAGCGACCCGCGCCACGCATGCATCGTCGAGCTAAAACTCGATGGTCACCAGCTTCGCCGGCGCGTCCCCGGCGTTGCGCAATTGATGAATCCCCGCCGGCAGCCATTTCACATCCGCTGCTTTCATCGTGAACGGATCGGCACCCGCCATGCTGTCTTGCACTACCGCCGGGCTGACCGCCACCAGCAGCGAATCGTCGCGCCGGGTGCCGTGGCGGTAGCCTTCGCCGGGCTGGAAGGTGGCCTCGCTCAAAGTAATATTGCCGACCACGACGGCCCACACGTCCGGCAGCGCGGGCGCGCCGCCGCAGCCGCACACCGCCTTCTCCACCGAGCCGCTGCAGTAGCAGCCGGGGCTCAGCACGCCGCGCGCCTTGAGCTGCACGATCACGCTGCGCGCCGGAGTCGAGCCGCGATTCACCACCTGGCGCACGGCAAAGCTGCGCAGCAGGCGGACATCCCCGGCGTGGAAGCTGATCTCGAGCGGCTCGCCTTCCGGTGGGCGGAAGGTTAGCGCCGCGCCGTCTACGGCAATCCAGATGACGTCGTGGGTGTTCTGGAAGACCGGCGCGTGGAAACCGGGAGGAATCTCGATGCTGTCCACGTGAATGATGTTGTTATCGAGCAGTTCCTGGTAGCGCGCTTCCTTAGCGCTTTGCGCCAGGCAGGCGGAAGCGAGGAGAACTGCTCCCAACAATACAAAATAAGAGCGCATGCAGCATAAGACTACGGGGCGGGGATGAACGCGGCAAAGAAAAACCGTCCGAGAACTGGATAGACCTACGAAATAGGTAGGCCCCGGCGCCCCTGTTCGAGAAAAAACCGTTAACAGATAGGTAGGCCCCGGCGCCCTCGCCGGGGCAGCCGTTTGCATCACCCGGAGTCACAGGGCCGCGGGCGCCCTCGCCCGCGGCTAGTCGCCATCAAACGACTTCAGCGCGCTTTCCAGCTCTTCGCCGTTCGCCGCGTGCGATCTTTCGTTGCCGGCCCGCTTGGTCACGCCGTACTCGAATCCCCTGTCATAGGCTTTCAAATTCAGCTCGCGGAAAGATTCCGGCACCGAGTCGCCCACCGCCTTGCGCACCGAGGGCGCTGAGAGCAGGTTGGTCACAGCAGCAAAGAATCCCACCATCACCGAATTGAGCACCATGCGCTTGCCCAACTCTTCGGCGATGCGCGTGGCGGGACAGCTGTACACGCGCGTATTGGCCGGCAGGTTGTCCACCCGCACCAGGTCCTGCTCGACGACCAGCAGGCCGCCGGGCTTCAGCTCGGGAACGAACTTCGTGTACGCCTCCTGCGACATGACCACCAGGATGTCCGGCCGGGTTACGTACGGATACAGCACCGGCTTGTCGGAGAGGATGACTTGGGCGCTGCAGGCGCCGCCGCGCGCCTCCGGGCCGAAACTCTGCGTCATGGTGGCGAAGCCGCCTTCGAAGATCGAGGCCGCCTTGCCCAGGATGATGGCCGACAGGATCACGCCCTGCCCGCCGAAGCCTGCGATGCGAATCTCCGTCAGTTGCATTACGCTTCCTCCCCGCAGCATTCCACGCCTTCCAGGCACTGCGCCGCCGAGGCGTCGATGTAGCGCTCGCCCAGGCTCTCCTGCAGCTGCGCCTTCATCAGCTGCAGGTAATCGGGACGGTCGCGGTCCACGAATTTGCCCACCACGATCTCTCCGCCCTTGGTCAGCCCGGCTTCGTTGGTCGGGGCGCCGTTCTTGATCTTGCTCTTCTCCTTGTAGAGCTTCATGGTGTCGAGCCCGTCGCCCATCTTGTTGCGGCGCTGGTACAGCGTCGGGCAGGGCGAGAGGATCTCGATGAAACAGAAGCCGGGCTTGTTCATCACCTCGGCCATGGAGCGCGCCACCTGGCGAACGTGGTAGGTGGTCCAGCGCGCCACGTAGACCGCGCCCGCCGCCTCCATCAGGTGCGGCAGGTTGAAGTTGGGATCGAAGGTGCCGTAGGGCGAGGTGGAGGTGATGACGTCCTCCGGCGTGGTGGGCGCCGTCTGCCCGCCGGTCATGGCGTAAATCAGGTTGTTGACGCAGATGACCTTGATGTTGATATTGCGCCGCGCGGCGTGGATCAGGTGATTGCCCCCGATGGCCGACAGGTCGCCGTCGCCCGAGTACACCACCACGTTGAGGTTCGGGTTTGCCAGCTTCAGCCCGGTGGCGAACGGGATGGCACGTCCGTGCGTGGTGTGGAACGAATCCAGCTTCACGTAACCGGCGACGCGGCCGGTGCAGCCGATGCCGGAGACGATGGCCAGATTCTTCAGGTCCACGCCCGATTCGAGCAGCGCCCGCGAGAAGCAGTTGACGGTGGTGCCGATGCCGCATCCCGGACACCAGATGTGCGGCATGCGGTCCACGCGCAGAAAGGGCTCAACCGGATTGACCGCGCTCACGCTCATTTCGTCGCCTCCTGGATCGCCTTGAGGATGTCTTCCGGACGGTGGACGCCGCCCCCCGCGTGCGGCACCAGCAGAGTGCGGCAGCGGCCGTCGGCGGCGCGCTGCACCTCGTAGGTCATCTGCCCCAGGTTGAGTTCCGGCACCACGAAGGCCTTCACCCGGCTCGCCAGTTCGCGAATCTGCTTCTCCGGGAACGGCCACACGCCGATGAGGCGGAACTTGCCGACTTTCAGCCCCTTTTCGCGCGCCATTTCAATCGCTCGCTGGGCCACGCGCGAGGTGATGCCGTAGGAGACCACCACCACGTCGGCGTTCTCGACGTTCTCCGCCTCGTACATGGCCAGCTTGTCGGCGGCGTTGCGGATCTTGTCCTTCAGCCGCCGCACCAGCTTGTCCTGCACCGCCGGCTGCATGTTGGGATAGCCGCGCTCGTCGTGGGTGAGCCCGGTGACGTGGAAGCGGTAGCCCTCGCCGGCGTGCGCCATGTCAGGCACCAGGTCGGCGGCGGGCGCGTAGGGCTGGTAGCCGTTGTCGGCGGCCTTCGACGTGTGCCGCCGCGGCTCGACGTAGATGCGGTCGGCGGGCGGAATCACGACTTTCTCCGTCATGTGGCCGACGCACTCGTCCATCAGGATCATCACCGGCACGCGATATTTCTCCGCCAGGTTGAAGGCGGTGATGGTCAGGTCGAAGCACTCCTG
>DASUBK010000108.1:0-11041 GCA_035763305.1 Terriglobales bacterium
GAACTGCTCGCCGTAATAGGGCAGCATGGCCTCCAACACCTCGGGCAGGACCGGCGTGGTGGCGTTGTTGTCGAGGTAGGCGCGGCGCATTCTTTCTATTGTAAACAGAGCCGGAGAAGTAGGAGCAGCTTTGAGCTCTGAGCTTGGGCTGGAAGAGGAAACCGCGGATTTGCGCGGATTCTCGCGGATCTCGTTCTCCTGATTCTGATCCGCATTGATCCGCGAAAATCCGCGGTTGGTTTTTGCCCCTTACAGGCTGCTCAGGAAGGCCACCAGATCGGCCTTTTCCTGGCGGTTGAGACCCATGTGGAAGCGGTTATCGTAAAAGTTGACCACGTCCAGCAGCGTCGCGGCCGAGCCGTTGTGGAAATAGGGCGCGCGCGAAGAGAGGCCGCGCAGCATGGCGCCTTTGAACTTCCCGATGTCGGCCCACTTGCCGGTGATCAGCGCCAGGCCGGGATCGCTGGTCTGCACCGTCGCGCCGGTGACGTTGTTCCGCAGGGTGAACAGCGGCAGGTCGGGAGTGCGTTGCGAGGCGTCGGTCAGGCCGATGTCGATGGGCAGCTTGGCCGAGTGGTTGCCGACGGCGGGCGTGTCGTGGCAAGTGCCGCAGGTGCCCGCTATTTCTTTCTGGCCGGTCACATCGTTCAATCCCGCGACTCCGGTGATGGAGAAGACGCGGCTGTTGAAGAGCGCCTCTCCGCGAGCAATGGAAGCGCGGCGGGCGGAGACAGCATCGTGCCCTTCAATCCCCGACCAGGCACCGTAGTAGGAGAATATCTTGGGGCTGAAAGCCAGGCCATTCGGATCGCCGCCGAGCGCGTCGTTAATGCCCGGATAGAACGTCTGGCTGAGCAACGGAAGCGCGCCCGCGGTGGCGCCGTTCGCGTTCAGCGGGCCGGCAAAGTGGTCGGAGTCCTGCGCGCTGTAGAACGACATCTCCATGGCGACGATCTGCTGCAGCACGGCGTCGGAGGGCTCAGCGCCCTGTTGATGGCCGAGAATCGCGTCGTGCGCCTGCGAAGTGAGACTATCCACCAGATTGTCTTTCGTCTCGCGGCCATCCCACATGACAGCCGTCTGGAAGCGCAGGTTGGTGGACGGCAGAGGACGGCGGTAGACGGAAACCGTTCCATCGCTGTAGGCGCAGCCGTTGGGATCGTCTACCGAAGCGATCGAGAACTCGGCGTTGGCCGGCACTTGCAGGCCGACGCGGATCAAGCCCTTGTTGAGCAGCAGTGAATAGGCGTGCAGCTTGGCACCCACGCTGCTGACGTCATCGCCGGGGCAGGTGGCGCCGTCCACCGGCCGGAATATCGGGTCCGTACCGGCGCTGGCAACGAAGCGCTGGCGGATATGTTGCGCGCTCACGCCCCAGGCGGCGTTGGGATCGTGGCAGGTCACGCAGGCGCGGCCGTTGGTGCCCTGCGGCGTGAAAAACGGGTTGGTGGTGTCAATCGCCGGCAGCGTGCTGATGGTGCGCACGGTCCCGGTGGGATCGTAGTTGACGATGGTGCTGGTGGTTGGCGAGTCGGCGCGGACGCCGATCAGGCCCAGGGCAAGGCAGCAGACGATACCTAAAGCTACGGCTGGAAGGGCACGCAAATGCTTGTTCACTCACAACTCCTTCGCACAAGGTTCGACCGACCATGGTGAAGGCCGCAACGCGTACAACGGCCGGATCGGGGCACCAGAAATTCGGGTCTACTCTGGAAATCGGAATTGACGGGGAAAACACGACAGGCGCGGGAAGTCTCTGGTGCTCTAGGAGTTTCCGGCCAGCTTGCGGGCCAGTGCAGTGGAGGGATTGTCCGGCCCGAGGGCATCCTGGTAATTCGCCACGGCCGAGTGAAAAGCAGACAGCGCATCCGCGGCGTGTCCCTGCTGCCGGCTGACGCGTCCGATGACCATGTAGGCATCGCCGGTGAAGCTGGAGGGCAAGTGGGGGGACTGGGAGACAGCCCGGCGAGCGTCGGCCAAGGCGTCGGCCGTCCGGCCAAGCTCGAACTCGATTTCCGCGCGCCGGATCAGGTAGACCTGCAGGAAGTACGGACCGTCACCGCGCTTGGCCGCGGCCTCGGCAATGCGCACGGCGTCGTCGACGAGATGGAAGGCCCCCTCCAGATCCCCGCGGGCCCTGGCGACGCCAGCTTGGGCGGCCTCGAGGGACGCGCGCGCGATATGCCCCGGCGGCAGGCGCAAGATGTCGGGCTCGGCGGTACGCAAGGCGCGGGAGGCGGCGTCAAGATCGCCTTGCTTGCGGAGGACCGCGGCCTGGACGATGAGACCCTGGTCGAGGGCAACGCGATTTCCCGAGCGATGGGCGACGGCCAGGCCGCGGGTAACGAAATCTGCGGCTTCCTGAAGGCGGTCGAGATCCTCCAGGGCGCGGCCGTAGTTCAGCAGCGGCTGGGCGCTGACGCCTTGGTCGGAATCGCTGTCGCGGCTGATTTCGAGCGTATGGCGCAGCGCGTTCTCCGCTTCCAGGGGACGGCCCAAAACAATCAGGGTCACGCCGAGATTGTTGTAGACCGTGGCGGCGCGGGCGGTGTTGTCGCGTCCGAGAACGGCGAGCTGGGCAGCGGCGCGACGAAAGGCCAGGACCGAATCTTCCAGGCGTCCGACGTTGCGGTAAGCGCCGGCCAGGGAAATGAGAGCATCGGCTTGCAGCAGATCGGAATGCAGCGGCGACTGCTCCAGCGCGGCCTGGGCATCGAGGGCGCGGCGCAGCGCGACCTGCGCTTCGCCGCGGTTGCGGGCAATGTCGTTGCCCATGGTCAGGCAGGAGTAGCGATCCAGGGCATAGGTCGCAGTATTGGGCAGCAAGGCGAGCCCTTCCTGGAGAAGCGCCTCGGCACGCGCCATGTCTCCCGTATTGGCGAGTACCTGGGCCAGGCCGCACGAGGCCGCGGCGCGCGTGGAGACGTCCGGGACCGACTGCGCCAAGGCGTAGGCGTTCTGCAGGATGGCGCGCGCCTTGGTGTATTCCTCCTGCACCGTGTACTGCCGTCCGATGGACATCAGCAGGTCGACGCGAGTGCGCGGGTCGCCCTTCTGGCGAGCCACCAGGTGCTCGGCGCGCGCCAGAAGCTCGTCAACGGTGAACGGCTTGCCCGAGGGCGCGGCATCGGAGAGCACGAACTGGTTAAGATCGTCGATGGCGGCGGCGCGGGAGAGTTCGCGCAACGCGAAATCGCGCTCGGCGCCTGCCCGGCGAGCCTGCAGAGCGGTTCCAATGACACCGGCAATCGAGGCCACGAAGGCAACCGCAGCCAGCGCCGTGGCAGCGCGATTGCGGCGAATAAAGCGGGCAGCCCGGTAGGCGATGCTGTCGGCGCGAGCCGTGATCGGCTGCCGGCGGAGGTAGCGAGCCAGGTCGTCGGACAACGCGGCCACCGAGGCATAGCGCTCGGCACGGTTCTTCTTGAGGGCCTTGGCGACGATGATTTCCAGGTCGCCGCGAAGCGTGCGGGCCAGCTTGTCGGCGGTCGAAGCACGCGCCGCCGCCTTGGCCGGCGCGTCATCCGCGCTGAGGGCGTCGCTCAAACGCGGCGTTTCGCTGTCCACCACGCGCTTCACCAGGTCCGCAGTCGACAGCGTTCCCACTCCCAGCGGATGGCTTCCGGACAACAACACGTAGAGAACGAGACCCAGGGCATAGACGTCGGTGGCGGTGGTCACCACGTCGCCGCACAATTGCTCCGGCGATGCATACTGCGGGGTGAGCGCGGCGCCGGCCTCGCGCGTCAGCGTGGAATCACCCGCGGTATCGCTGTCCAGCAGCTTGGCAATGCCGAAGTCCAGCAGCTTCACGTTGCCGTCGCCATCCACCAACACGTTGGAAGGCTTGAGATCGCGGTGCACGATGAGGTTGGCATGGGCGTGGGAAACCGCCGACAGAACGTCGAGGAAGAGACGCAGGCGGGCCTCGATGGGCAAGGCGCGGCGATCGCAGTACTGGTCGATGGGCTCGCCCTCGATGTACTCCAGCACCAGGTAGGGCTGCCCGCTGGGAGTGACCCCGGCATCCAGCAACTGCGCGATGCGGGGATGCGCCAGGCGGGCGAGGATGCTGCCTTCGCGCTGGAATCGCTCGCGGCTGCGCGCCGCCAGTGAGACGTTGAGAAACTTGATCGCCGCCGGGCGCTGAAAACGGCCGTCATCGCGCTCGGCGAGCCAGACTGTCCCCATCCCGCCTTCGCCAATTGGCTTCACCAGGCGATACGCGCCGATGCGCGCGCCCGCAGCCAGCAGCGGCAGTGGCGGGGAGGAGGCGAGGAAGTTGTGCTGCTCGGCCTGCTCATGGTCGGCAAGCAGGCTTTCCACTTCCTCGGCCACGGCGGGATGGCTTTCGCGCAGCGCAGCCAGCCACGGGGCGCGCTCGGTTGGAGCCAGGTCGAGCGCCTGGTCGAGGTACTCGCTCAGTTCGTGCCAACGATGGGGGGCCGGAACGGACATGAAGAGGTCAGCCTGCAGCCTGCACGCTCAAGGCGCGATGCAGGTAGATGCGGGCTTTCTCCCATTGCCGCTGCACCGTGCGCTCGCAACTGCCGCGCATGGCGGCAATCTCGGCAAAGGAGAAGCCGCAGAAGAATTTCAGGTCCACGATCTCGGCGAGGGACGGATCGGCGGTGGCCAACTGGTCCAGAGCCAAGCTGATGTCCCCGAGGTCGCTGGCCTTGGCGGCTTGCACCTCGGGCGTGAGGGTGGTGAATTCCAACTCTCCACCCCGCTTCAGCGCCTGACGGTTGCGGATGGCATCGATGATCAAGCCACGCATGACGCGCGCGGCGTAAGCCATGAAGCGGGCGCGGTCGGCAAAAGTAGGGGCATCGCGGCCGGCCATATCGAGATAGGCCTCGTGGAGCAGGGTGGTGACGCTCATGGTCAGGGCGCCGCCACGCTGCCGCAGCTCGCGCCGGGCCAAGCGATGAAGCTCGGCGTAGAGCGCAGCGAACAGAGCATCGCGGGCAGCCGGATCACCCCGTTCGGCGGACGAGATAAGTTGCGAAAGCTCCACGGCCCCACCCCCCGGCTCGGCCTGGTGAGGCAAAGAGTCTCGCATTTCGTCCCACGCCGTCAAGGGCACCAAGAACAACCGGAGGACGATGAACCCTCGGAAACGGAAGTAACCAGGGGCCAAAGTGCCTGGAAAACAGGACCGCGGATTTGCGCGGATGTCCGCGGATCGACTTGATTCTGCTGATCCGCGGTTATCCGCGCAAATCCGCGGTTGGGGTTCTCCGGATCCTACGCCCGCTTGGCTTCCTCCCGCCGGTCCATGGGAACGTAGGGCTGCGGGTACTGCGGCCCGACGTAGTCGGCTCGCGGACGGATGAGGCGGTTGTCTGCCAACTGCTCCAGCACATGCGCCGTCCAGCCGCTGATGCGCGACACGGCAAAGATGGGCGTGAACAGGTCCACATCGATGCCGAGGGTGTGGTAGGTGGACGCGGAGTAGAAGTCCACGTTGGCGTTCAACTTCTTGTCCGCGTTGATGTGCTCCTCGATGCGCCGCGACATCTCGAACCACTTGGGCTCGCCGCTGGACTGGCTCAGCTCCTTGGACATGCGCCGCAGGTGTGTGGCGCGCGGGTCCTCGGTGTGATAGACGCGGTGGCCGAAGCCGGGGACCTTCTTCTTCTGCGCCAGCATGCCCTTGACGTACTCCACCGGGTCGGCGCCGGACTTGTCGATGGCGGAGAGGATCTTGAACACCTCTTCGTTGGCGCCCCCGTGCAGCGGGCCTTTCAGGGCGCCGACCCCGGAGGTGATCGCCGAGTGCATATCGCTCAAAGTGGCCGCGGTCACGCGGGCGGCGAAGGTGGAGGCGTTCAGCTCGTGGTCGGCGTGGAGGATGAGGGCGATGTCCAGCGCGCGTTCCGCCGTCTTCGACGGCTTCTCGCCGTTCAACATCAGCAGGAAGTTGCCGGCGTGGGAGAGATAGCGGTCGGGCTCGACCAGCGGCAGGCCCTTGCGGATGCGATCGTAGTAAGCCACGATCATGGCGATCTGCGAGGTCAGGCGGATGGCTTTGTGGACGTTGGCTTCCTGGTCGTTGTTCTTCTCCTCGGGATCGAACCAGGCGAGCGCGGAAACCACGGTGCGCAGCACGTCCATGGGCAGGGCGTGCTTGGGCGCCTGGCGCAGCAGGCTGATGATGCCCTGGTCGAGCTTGCGCTCGCGCCACATGGCGATTTGCAGGTCCTGCAATTCCTTGCTGGTGGGAAGGCGGCCGAACCACAACAGGTAGCAGACTTCCTCGAAGGTGCTGTTGTCGGCGAGGTCGTGGATGTCGATGCCGCGATACGCCAGGACGCCGCGGTCGCCGTCGATGTAACAGATACTGGAAACCGCGGCGACAACGCCTTCCAGACCCTTGGTAGGAACGGTGCTAGCCGGCATAGGAATGCCCCTCTCTCATGAAAACCCCCGCCGCCACGCGGGGTTGCGTTCCTCGGAATCAGGACTCCTGGCACCCCACGACGCGGCGCCCCAGCGGCTTCCCTGCCGCAAAGGGCAACCGACCTTTATAACGCAATTGCGCGGCCGTTTCCAACTCTGCGCGGGCGAGATTCGCCTCCGGCTGCCGCCGCCGGCGCACCAGGACAGGTGACGCAGCGCACACCGGCAGGGTACGAAAAGCGTATATTGAAGGGTTTTGCGCCTGCGGGCCGAGCTCACTATCGCGGAGATCCCATGAAGCGCGTTGTCGCCCTCCTCCTCCCCCTCCTGTTCCTGCTTCCCGCTCACGCCGACGAAGGCATGTGGCTCTTCGAGGCCTTCCCCAAGGACAAGGTGAAGGCGAAGTACGGTTTCGAAGTGACGCAACCGTGGCTGGACCACGTGCGCCTGTCGTCGGTGCGCTTCAACAACGGCGGCTCGGGCGAGTTCGTTTCGCCCAACGGGCTGGTCATGACCAACCAGCACGTGGCGCAGGTGTGCCTGGCGGGGTTGTCGGGCAATGGCAAGGACTATCTCAACACCGGCTTCTACGCCAAGACGCAGGCGGAAGAGGGCAAATGCCCCGACCTGGAGTTGAATGTCCTGGAAAAGATCGAGGACGTCACCGACCGGGTGCAGGGTGCGGCCAAGCCGGGCATGTCGCCGGCGGAGGCAGGCCAGGCGCAGCGGGCGGAGATGTCGGCCATCGAAAAGGACTGCGCCACCCGCACCGGGCTGCGCTGTGATGTGGTCACACTCTACTCCGGCGGCATGTATCACCTGTACCAGTACAAGAAGTACACCGACGTGCGCCTGGTGTTCACCCCGGAGTTCGCCATCGCTTTCTTCGGCGGCGATCCCGATAACTTCGAGTATCCGCGCTACGACCTCGACATTACGTTCTTCCGCGTGTACGAGAACGGGCATCCGGCACAGTTAAAGGATTGGTTGAAGTGGTCTCCGACCGGCGTTAAAGCAGAAGACCTTGTCTTTGTCTCCGGAAATCCCGGCTCGACCGGACGGCTGCTGACCATGCCGCAACTGGAGTTGCTGCGCGACGTGGTCTGGCCGTGGCGTCTGATGTCGTACGACGCGCGGCTGAAGGCGGACCGGGCGTACGCTTCGCAGTCGGCGGAGAACGCGCGCCGGGCGCAGGAGGACATCTTCTCCATCGAGAACAACGTGAAGCGCAGCAAGGAATACCTGGCCGGGCTGAAGGATCCCAAGCTGATGGGCAAGAAGCAGGCGGAGGAAGACAAGCTGAAGCAGTTCGCCGGGCAGAAGAACCTCGGCGATCCGTGGGCGGCGATCCAGCAGGCGATGCAAGTCGAGCGCAAGATCTACGTGCCCTACATCTACCTCGACCAGCGCAACGGCTTCCGCGGGCACTTGTCGGAGTTCGCCCGCATCCTGGTGCGCGGGGCGCAACAGCGCAAACTGCCCAACGGCGAGCGGCTGCGCGAGTACCGCGAGTCGGCGCTGCCCTCGCTGCAGCAGAACCTGTTCTCGCCGGCGCCCATCTACAAGGATTTCGAAACTGTGCAACTGGGTGAGTCGCTGGCCGAGATGCGCGACCAACTGGGAGCCGATAACGACGTTGTCAAGCAGGTGCTCGGCGGCAAGAGCCCGGAGGAGGCCGCGAAGGCGCTGATCGCCGGCACTTCCCTGAACGATGTCGCCGTCCGCAAACAGCTGTGGAATGGCGGAGAGGCGGCGGTGCAGGCCAGCAAGGACCCGTTGATCGAGTTGATGCGCAATGTGGAGCCGGCCGCGCTGGACGTGCGCAAGCAGTACGACGACCGGGTGGACGCGGTGGAGCGCAACCAGGGCGCGGTGCTGGCGAAGATCCGGTTGGCGCAGGGCGGGTTGAGCCAGCCGCCCGATGCGACGTTCACCCTCAGGCTGAGCTACGGCGCCATCCGCGGCTACACCGAGGACGGTCGCGGAACGATGCCGGCGGGAACCAAGCTGGGACCGTGGACCACCATCGGCGAGACGTTCCAGCACGCCTCGGAACACGGCAACAAGCCGCCCTATGACCTGCCGGCAAGCTGGATGAAGTTTGCGCCCGGGAAGCCGGATGCCAAGCAACTCAAGCACGACACGCCGTACAACAACGTGTCCACGGCGGACATCATCGGCGGGAACTCGGGCAGCCCGCTGGTCGACACCAAGGGCGAGCTGGTGGGCATCATCTTCGACGAGAACATGCAGGCGCTGCCCAACAACTACGTCTACGACGACGTGCTGGGGCGGTCGGTGAGCGTGGATTCGCGCGGCATCATGGAGGCGCTGCGCACGGTGTATAAAGCCACGGGCCTGGTCAACGAACTGGAGGGAAAGCGGGCCGCGGCAGCTAAGTAGGGCCGTGTCATCCCTCGGCTCGCCAAACGTGGAAGCGCACGCGGGAGCGCGTGCGCTCCAACTTTATCCGGCACGAAGTATGATGACGGCAGCATGCGCGCGATCCTCATCCCTCTCCTCCTCGCCGTCAGCGCTCTCGGTGGTGTGATTCCGTCCGCGGCGCAGGCAGTTCCGCAAAAGCTGTCGCACGCGGCCAAGCTGATCGTGGTCACCAGTGCGGACTGGAGTGCGGTATCCGGCACGCTGACTCGCTACCAGCGCAAGCACAACAAGTGGGAGCGGGTCGGAAAGCCGATCCCGATCGTGGTCGGAAAGACCGGCCTGGCCTGGGACCCAACGCTCACTGTGCAGCGTGATCCCGGCAATCCCGTCAAACATGAAGGCGACGGCAAATCGCCGGCCGGCGTCTTCGGCATTCCCAAGACGTTCGGCTTCGCGCCCTCGCTGGGTACCTCGGCGATGTACATCACGCTCACGCCGACCACAGAGTGCGTGGACGATACTTCGTCGCGCTACTACACCCGCGTCGTGGACCGACTGAAGGTCTCCGACGTGGATTGGAACAGCTCGGAGAAGATGCGGATGGTGCCCGGCTACCAGCAGGGCGCCATTGTGGACTACAACATGGAGACGCCGGTGGGGGGCAACGGCTCCTGCATCTTCCTGCACATCTGGAGCGGGCCAGGCCAGGGCACGGTGGGATGCACCGCGATGGCGGCGGAAGACATGGAGCAGTTGTCCACGTGGATTGAAAGCAAGGGCGCGACGGCGCTGGTGCAGTTGCCGGAGAAGGAGTACACGCGGCTGAAGGGCGCGTGGAAGCTGCCGTAACCACGTGGGGACAGGCGCCCTCGCCTGTCCGCGGACGCGCCAGCGTTCGCCGGGCGAGCGTCTTCCGCAGGCGAGGGCGCCCTTCGACGAGCTCAGGGCAGGCTCTGCGGCTACATAATTTACGCCGGCCAGATGGAGAGCGCGGTCTTCGACAGGATCTGCTGCTTGGTGGCGTCGTCCAGAGGCAGGGCGCGGAAGTCGTCGAGGTTCTGCTTGATGTCGGGCACGCCGGGGCCGGGCCAGTCGGTGCCGAACAGCGTCTTGTGGGCGATCTCCGACAGCCGCGGAAAATATTTCAGCAGAGTCTTGGGCGGGATACCGCTGATATCGAGATAGACATTGGGATGGCGGCGCAGGAGGAAGAAGGCGGTATCCATCCACAGCGGGCGGCCGCCGTGCGCCAGCAAGATTTTGAGCTTGGGAAAGTCCACCGCGACGTCGTCCACGAAGAGCGGGTCGCCGTACTTGTTGCGCGCGCCGGGAAAGATGCTGGTGCCGGTGTGAAACATCACCGGGATGCCGTTTTCTTCGGCAACTTCATAGATGACGCGCAATGCGGTGACGCCGTTGAGGTAGTCGTTGGGAAAGAGCAACTGGTGCGGCGGGTGAATCTTGATCAGCTTGATGCCGAGGCGCACGAGATGCTCGGCGTCGGCCAGCGGGTTGGGGCTTTGCCGCGGATGCAGCGAGCCGCACGGGATCAGGCGCTTGGGATCCTCCTTCACGTAGCGGGCGACGAACTCGTTCACCTCGGTGGTGAAGCCGATGACCTCCGGGGCTACGTAGTTGATGAGCACGGCGCGGTCGATGCCGGCGTGATCCATGTGCTTGAGGAAGGCGCGCGGCGAGCGGCAGAACTCCTCGATCTGGGCGAAGTTCGGCCGCTTCTTCTTCATCAATTGCAGGGCGTGCTGGTGGAAGAGCGCCAGCGGCTGGATGTGGATGTGGCAGTCGGTGATCACGCAGTTCTCAGTTCTCAGTTGCCAGCTCCAGCAGGGCCCGCTTGGTGAAGACGCGAATCATCTCCCGCCGGTACTCGGGCGTGAGGGCGGAGGTGGTGAGCGGCTTGGCGGTGCGTGCGGCAAGGTCGGCGACGGTGGAGGCGGTCTCGTCGTTGACTTCCCTGCCCGCGAGCACGCGATCCACGTTCTTGACCAGCAGCGGCGCGGGATTCACGGCAGTGATGGCCACGCGAACCTCGTGTGGCCCGGGTCTTTGACCCGGGCTCTCGGGTCCGAGACCCGAGGCACACGAGCCATTTCGCATCGCGATCGCGACGCCGGCCAACGGGTAATCAATCGAGCCGCGGATGCGCAGCTTGCGATACGTGCCGCGCCACCCGGCGGTGCGCCGCGGCAGGTAGACGCGGGTGAGAATCTCGTTCTTCTCCAGCTTCATGCGC
>DASUBK010000109.1:0-2747 GCA_035763305.1 Terriglobales bacterium
CCGGCGGCGCTGCCGTCCTGCACCTGGATACTGCCGCCCAGGTCGAACCATTGCACGATCTGCTGCATGTTCACGCCTTGGAAGTACTGGTCGTAGGTGCCGCCAACGGCGCTGCGAATCAGCTCGCGGCAGACGTTGTCCGCGCCCTTCATCTCGCCTTCGTACTCCAGTTCCAGCTTCCCGGTGATGGCCGGCATGGCAGCGTAGATGTCGCTGATGCGCGGCGCCACCGTCTTCTCCCCGTGGCGGATGGCGCGCCGCTCGGCGTTGGAAATCACGTTCTCCATCGTCGAGATCGGCAGGCGCTGGCTGACGCCGGAGCGCTTGTCGATGCGCTTGTCCTCGCGCGCGGTGAAGGCGATCCGCTCGATTACCTCCTTCACGTACTTGGGCACGTGCAGCTTGTAACCGTCGCGCCGCGCCCACGCCTCCTGCTCGGTAATGGCGATACCTTCCTCGACCGTGACCGGGTAATGCGTCCGGATCTCCGAGCCGATGCGGTCCTTGAGCGGCGTGATGATCTTGCCGCGCGCGGTGTAGTCCTCGGGGTTGGCGCTGAACACCAGCGCCACGTCCAGCGGCAGCCGCACCGGGTAGCCCTTAATCTGCACGTCGCCTTCCTGCATGATGTTGAACAGGCCGACCTGGATCTTGCCCGCAAGGTCCGGTAGTTCGTTGATGGCGAAGATGCCGCGGTTGGCGCGCGGCAGCAGGCCGTAGTGCACCGTCAATTCGCTCGACAATTCGTGCCCGCCGCGCGCCGCCTTGATGGGATCGATGTCCCCGATCAGGTCGGCGATGGTCACATCCGGCGTGGCCAGCTTTTCGACGTAGCGCTCCTCCGGCTTCAGCCACGCGATCGGCGTCTCGTCGCCTTTCTCCGCGATCAGATCGCGGCAGCGGCGGCAGATGGGCGCGTACGGGTTGTCGTGGATCTCGCACCCGGCGATCACCGGGGCCTGCGCGTCGAGCAGCGTGGTGAGGGCGCGCAGAATGCGGCTCTTGGCTTGCCCGCGTAGCCCCAGGAGAATGAAATTGTGCCGCGACAGGATCGCGTTGACGATCTGCGGCACCACCGAATCGTCGTAGCCCACCACGCCGGGAAAGATGCTCTCGCCGGTGCGCAGCCGGGCAATCAGGTTCTCTCGCAATTCATCTTTGACGTGCCGGGATTGAAGACGTTGTTCGCTGAACTCGCTGCGGCGCAACTGGCCTAGCGTCCGGGGCAGACTCATGGGAAGGGGAACCTCGTTTCGCGCCCGCCCATCGGGCGCATCCATCCTCGTGAGCCGATTATACGCCCGGAAGAATTTCCCATTACCGATTAAGAGCTTTCACCACCAAGGACGCAAAGGACACGAAGGGCAGATCCATAAATCGGAATTCCTTCGGGCCCTTTGTGTCCTTGGTGGTGAAGAAGTCGGTCAGTCGTGGGCCACACTCTCCAACCGCACCTTCCCGCGGAACATCCGGTAGACGAAAACGAAGTACCCGATCGCGATCACCATCCCGATCGACCACCACGCCAGCCCCACCCGCAACCCATGCGCCCCGGCGGCCGTGTTGTACACCGTCAGCCCCAGCGCGGGGTCGCCACTCGCGGGCAGCACGTAGGGAAACAGTGCGAAGGCGGCGCCGCCCAGCATCGCCGCGATGTAGCACGCCGAGCACAGAAACGCCGCCCGCTCCCGCCGCATGGCGAGGAAGTGCAGCACGCCGGCGAGGCTAAGGAAGACGATCGTGGGGATGATGAGTCCAATCGGGTGCGCGCGGTAGTTGTCGTCCCACCGCGGCTGGATGCCGATGGTGGCGATCAGGCTGACGAAGGTCAACGCCAGTTGCGCCGGCCAGAGCAGGGAAGCGATCCTGCGCGCGCGTTCGTTGACTTCATCTTCCGTCTTCATCGCCAGATACAGGGCGCCGTGCATCCCCAGCGTCACCAGCGCCACCAGCCCCGCGAGCACGGTGTACCAGTCGAGAATCCCGGGCTGCGGGCCGACGCGCCAGTTCGTCCACAGGGCTTCGAAGAAGTAGCCGTCGCTTTGCAGCGGAACGCCGCGCACCACGTTGCCCAGAGCCGCGCCGAAGAAGATCGCCAGCAGGATGCTGGAGAGGGAAAACACCACGTCGAAGAAATTGCGCCACACCTGGGCGACGAGATGGGAGCGGAACTCCAGGCCGATAGCGCGCAGCATCAGCAGCCACAGCACCATCATCAGCGGCAGGTAAAAACCGCTGAAACTCGACGCGTACAGCAGCGGGAATGCGAAGTACAGCGTGCCGCCCGCTGCCAGCAGCCACACTTCGTTGCCGTCCCACACCGGCCCGATCGCCCGCAGCACCATCTGCCGCTCGCGATTGGTGCGCGCCACGAATAAATGCAAAATCCCGGCGCCGATATCGAAGCCGTCCAGGACCACGTACGCCACCAGCATGAGTGCGACGATAATGAACCAAAGCAGTTCCATAAAACCTCGAAGAAAGTTTCCGAGGTTTCGGAGGTTTCACAGGTTTCGGCGAAACCTCCGAAACCTCTGCAACCTCCGACACCTCCGAAACCTCGCTCAAACTTCCACTTCTTCTGCCACCCTCGTGACCAGCCGTGGCTTCAGCGAGACCGTTTCCGGACCCTGCTCGATCTCTCTCCACACCAGGAACAGGAACAGGATCGACAACACGGTGTACATGCCCATGAATCCCAGCAGCGTGAACATCCCGTTGCCGGCCGACACGGTCTTCGAATATCC
>DASUBK010000110.1:0-5999 GCA_035763305.1 Terriglobales bacterium
CTATGGCAAGGCCGACTTCCTGGCCCTGCGCGCGGCCCAGACCAGCTTCTCCGGCGTCGCCGCCCTGACCGGCTCGGACTTCACCCTGACCGGCGGCGCCGAGCCGCTGCAATTTCCCGGGCTCACGGTTTCGGCGGAGTATTTCCCCGTGCTCGGCGTCGCCCCGCTGCTGGGCCGCTTTCCCGACGCCGGCTCCGATCGTCCCGGACAGCCGCGCCAGGTGGTCGTCAGCCATCACTTCTGGAGCACGCAGCTTCACTCCGACCCGCAAGCTGTCGGCCGCGTGCTGACGCTCGACCAGCAGCCCTACACCATTGCCGCCGTGATGCCGGCGGACTTCCAGCCGCTGGGCGATGCCGACACGGAGTTGTTCGCCATCAACCAGTTCGCCACCCCGCAGAGTCGCCCGCCTTATTTTCTGCGCGTTTTCGGCCGTCTGAAGGACGGCGTTTCCCTGCAGCAGGCGCAAGCCGAAGCCGCTTCGATCGCCGCCGAAGTGCAGCGCCGCTTCCCCGATTCCACCTTCAACCAGGCCCGGGCCGTGCCCCTGAAAGACGTCGTGGTGGGCCGCTCGCAGACGCTGTTGTGGACCCTGTTTGCCGCGGTGGGCTTCGTGCTCCTGATCGCCATGGTGAATGTGGCCAGCCTGCTGCTGGCGCGCGGCTCGGCGCGGCGGCAGGAGATGTCGGTGCGCGCCGCCCTCGGCGCCACCCGCGCCCGCCTGCTGCGCCAGATGCTCACCGAAAGCGTGCTCCTCTCCCTGGCCGGATGCGCGCTGGGACTCTTGCTGGCGCGGGCCGGCATCGCTCTTCTGCTGCGCTCCGCGGCGGCGCAACTGCCGCGCAGCGGCGAGATCACCCTCGACGCAACAGCGGTCGCCTTCACCGCCCTGCTGGCTGTTCTCGCCGGAACCCTCTTCGGCCTCGCGCCCGCCTGGCAGAGCTCGCGTGCGGTGCTCTTCGAGGACCTGAAGCAGCGCGGCGGCAACGCCTCTTCGCAGGGCGGAATGCGCATCCACGACGTGCTGATCGTCACCGAGTTCGCGCTGGCGCTGGTGCTGCTGGTCGGCGCCGGGCTCATGATCAAGAGCTTTGCCCGCCTGCAGCGCGTTGATTCGGGAGTTGAGCCCACCCACGTGCTGACCGCGCGCGTGTCCCTTCCGCGGTCGCGTTACGGAACTCCGCAGCAGATCATCGCCTTCTACCGCGACCTGCTGGGCCGCACCAGCGCGCTGCCCGGCGTGGAGGCCGCCGCCGTCACCTTGAGCCTTCCTCCCAACCTCAACATGATCGGCAATCCCTTCCGCCTCGAGTCCCAACCCCTGCATCCCGCCGGCCCGCAGCAGGAGGCCGACGAAATGACCATCAGCCCCGACTACTTCCACGCCCTGGGCATTCCCCTGCTGCGCGGGCGCTTCTTTACCGACGCTGACGGGCAGGACAAGACGCCGGGGGTGCTGATCATCAACCAGAGCATGGCCAAAAAATATTTTCCCGGCCAGGATCCCATCGGCCGGCGCCTGCAAACCGGCGATCCCAGCCCGCAGTCCCCCTGGGAAACCGTTGTCGGCGTGGTTGGCGACGTGAAATACGAAGGCCTCGACGAGGAAACCGGTCCCACGCTCTACGTGCCCTACAACGAAGGCGAGTGGACTTTATTCTCGCGCACCATGTTCCTGGTGCTGCGCACCTCGTCGGACCCGGCCAGCCTCACCTCCGCCCTGCGTGCGCAGGTGGCGGCCCTCGACAAGGATCTGCCGCTGACCAACGTTCGCACCATGCCCGAGCGCATTGACGAATCGGTGGACCGGCCGCGCTTCCGCACCCTCCTGCTGGGCTCGTTTGCCGCGGCAGCGCTGCTGCTGGCAGCCATCGGCATCTACGGCGTGCTGGCCTATTCGGTGAGCCAGCGCACGCGCGAGATCGGCATCCGCATGGCGTTGGGCGCCAACCCCGCGCGCGTGGTGGCGCTGGTGGTGGCGCGCGGCATGGTGCTGGTGGGAGTGGGCGTGACTGTGGGTCTGGCGGGAGCCCTGGCCCTGACGCGGCTGATGTCGAGCCTGCTCTACGCCGTCAGCGCCCGCGATCCGCAGAGCTTTGTCGCCGTCAGCGTGTTGCTGGCCATGGTGGCGCTGCTGGCCTGCTACCTGCCCGCCCGCATCGCCGCGCGCGTCGATCCCATGATCGCCTTACGCTCCGAGTAGCAAAAACGCCACGGATGGCACGGATGTTCACGGATTCGACAAAGAAATCGGATCCGTGTGCATCCGTGGAAATCCGTGGCGTTCTTAGATCTCCACCAGCACGTCATCGCCTTCGATCTTGATCTGGTAGACGGGAATTTTGCTGTTGGGATCGTCGTCGGTGCGCCCGGTCTTGGGGTCCCACACCCACCCGTGCCACGGGCAAACCAGCTTGTCGCCCATCACCACGCCCTGCCCCAGCGGCCCGCCGCGGTGGGTGCAGACGTTGTCCATGGCCGAGTACTTGCCGTCGATGTTGGCGACGCACACCGTCTTGCCGCCGACTTCAAATTCGCGCGCCTCGCCTTCGGGAGGAAGCTGCGAAATGTCGCCGATGCGGATGAAGCTCATAGCTGTGAGCTCTGAGCTTTGAGCTCTGAGCTGACCACTACTGTAACCCTGCGACGAATCGCAGAAAAGAAAATCCCGGCCGTTAGGCCGGGACGGTTTGGCTCAAAGCTCAAGGCTCAGAGCTCAAAGCTATTTCGGCTGCAGCGTCTGCGCAATCATCACCTGGCGCTTGAACTCGTCGGCCATGCTGGCCTCCAGCCGCACCTCGGTGGGACGCTTCTGCAGGGTGGTCATCTGGTCGATCTTGTCCTGCAGCTTGAGCAATGCGTAGAACAGGTTTTC
This sequence comes from Terriglobales bacterium, assembly GCA_035763305.1. Lineage (GTDB taxonomy): Bacteria > Acidobacteriota > Terriglobia > Terriglobales > Acidobacteriaceae > DASUBK01. The sequence goes on from DASUBK010000110.1 coordinate 2,876, forward strand.
CGGCCGCGGCGGGCAGCCGATCACGTACACATCCACCGGCACAATCTTGTCCACGCCCTGCAGCACCGCGTAGGTGTTAAACGGCCCGCCGACCGACGAGCAAGCGCCCATCGAAATCACCCACTTGGGGTCGGGCATCTGGTCGTAGATGCGCTTCACCACCGGCGCCATCTTCAGCGTGACTGTGCCGGCCACGATCATCAGATCGCTCTGCCGCGGGCTGGGACGGAACACCTCGCTGCCGAAGCGGGCGATGTCGAAGCGCGCCGTGGAACTGGCGATCATCTCGATGGCGCAGCAGGCCAGGCCGAAGGTCATCGGCCACACCGCCGACTTGCGCGCCCAGTTGAAGACGTAATCGACCGTGGTGACCAGGAAGTTCTTTTCGAATTTGTTCTGCAGCCAGCCCATAGTCCCTCAGGATTGCCGAATTGCCGAACCCGCGAAGCTTACGTAGCCGCAGGCGCGCATCACGTAGCCGCGGGCGCGAATCACGTAGCCGCAGGCGCGAATCACGTAGCCGCAGGCGCCCTCGCCTGCGGTGCCCTGCGACTGCGATCTTCTCCGACCCGCAACCCACGCGTAAGTGACGCCGGTCACAGGCTTTGCGCCACTCCCGCCAAAACGTCAGTCTAGGCCGGATGTCTCGCGACAGTCAATGAAAGATGAATTTAACCACAGAGGACACAGAGGTCACAGAGGAACCAAGGCTTGTTCTTTCCTCGGTGTCCTCTGTGGTTAAATTCTTCCTTATGAGACACGCCACCCTAGCCGAGCAGACCGAAAACGCCGCCCGTATCCCCCTGGAAGCCGACAAGACCGCCCTGGTCGTGGTGGACATCCAGGAAAAGCTCCTCCCGCCGATCTTCAACAAGGACGAACTGGTGCGCAATTCGCAGCTGCTGATCCGCGCCGCCCAGATCCTCCACATGCCGGTGCTGCTCACCACCCAGTACGCCCGCGGCCTCGGCGGCGTGGTTCCCGCCATCGCTTCCCTGCTGCCGCAAACCCCGGCCACCGACAAGCTGGAGTTCAGCTGCTTCGGCAGTGGTGCCTTCTGCTCTTCGGTCAAGTCGCTCCCCGCCGGCCGCAACACCCTGCTGCTGTGCGGCATGGAGGCACACATCTGCGTCATGCAGACGGCCCTGGGCGCCCTCCATGCCGGCTACCTGGTGCACGTGGCGGCCGACGCCGTCGGATCCCGGGCGGAGTCCAACTGGCGCATCGGCATCGACCGCATGCGGGCGGCAGGCGCGGTCATCTCCTCCACCGAGATGGCGGTTTACGAGCTGATGCGCGCCAGCGGCACCGCTGCCTTCAAGGAACTATTGCCGTATCTGAAGGGATGAGGGCCAGATTGGGTGATTTGTGATTTGGTGATTGGCCCCAGCGCGATGCATCCGGAACCATCACTCAATCACCACCTCACCCAATTCCTACGCGGCGGCCCGCCGGAGTCGCTTGCGGATGTAGGAAACGACCTGCAGTTCGGCCCCGCGCAGGTTGCGCAGGGAGCGAAGGTGGCGCATCTCGCGGTCGGCGTCGATGGCGGAAAGGAAAATCCCCAAATCCGGTGCTGGAATTCCGTCCACTGCAATTACGTACGTCATACGGTCCTCGGAAGGTTCCTGAAACCTTCTTCTACTTAGATGGCGCCCAGCAACTCTGCGCTGTTCCATCCATAAGAGTAATTATATCAGTGGCTTACGGGGAATAGACAGCAAAAACGGCCGGGAGGTAAGTCCCGGCCGCTCACCAGCTTAGGTGGAACTCTGGCTAGATTTCTTCCAGGCCCGCCTCTTCCTCGTCCTCGCCCAGGGGCTCGCCTTCGGGCTGCGCCTGGACCTCCGAGGTGGGCTCGTCCTCCCGCCGTTTCACCCGCACCACGATGATCTTGCTGAAGCCCTCTTCGAAGGTGGGCGGCCGCAGCTTCTGCGCCATCCGCTGCATGACCTCGTCCGGCACCACCCGGTTGCGCTTCAGATTGCGCTCCGTGCACACTTCCATGGGCACATCGAAGAAGACCGCATGCACGTCGTAGCCGAACTCGCGCGCCATCTTGATCCAGCCGTGGCGCTCGCGCGGGTTGAGATTGGTGGCGTCCACGTAGTTCCACGGCATGCGGGCGATCATGCGCGCGCGCAACAGCGAGCGCAGGGTGCTGAACACCAGGTCCTGGTAGCGCTGCTCGGTGATGTCGTCGAAGAGCAGGTTACGCAGGACATCGCTGGATAAAGGCGTGACTCCGCGCCGCTTGAACCAGCTGCTCTTCCCCGATCCCGGCAGGCCGATGGCCAGTACCACCACGCCGCGGGGCTTGCGCGGAGTCGCCGGCCTGGCCTGCGGCGGCTGAGCAGACGCTTCAGGTCGAGCCGCCGGCAGCTCCGGCGCCACCTCGCTCACCGGCTGCTGCGCCGGCGGAAAATTGTCTTCCGGATACACCGGCACCAGCGCGCCGGTGCCGCTGGCGTCGCGGGCGATCTGCTGCTCCGCTGGGCGCTCCCCACGGCCGCGACCGCCACGCTTGCGGCGACGGCGTCGGCCTCCGCCTCCCTCGCCCGGCTGCTGCCCAGCGCCCGCCGCTTGCGGCGCGGCTGGCTGCGCCGGAGCCGGCGGCTGACCGGTGTCCTCCCTGCGCGGACCCTGCGGCTGGCTGCGCTCTCGGCCACCGCGGCCGCGGCGCCCTCGTCCCCCGCCGCCACCGCCCGGCTGCTGCCGCTGGCGTGGTTGGATTTCGTCGGGGTAGCGGTTGAAATTCGGTTCGTCGGCCTCGGCGGACGGCTCCGGCTCAACTCGGTTGCCGATGTCGTCGGGAAGGCTGTTGGGGATTACGGGCTGCAAAGGGGGTGCGGCGCCGGCGTTTTCCTCACCGGATGCAGGCCCGCGACGGCGTCGGTTACGGCCTCGTTGCCACTTGCGCACCTTGCGTTTTTACTACATCCCAAGCGCTGGCGGCAAACGGCTTTGTTGTTGGTTGTTAGTCGCTGGTTCTTAGTTGTTCGTTCTTGGTTCTTGGGCCAAGATCCTGCTCCAGGAAACGAAGAACCAAAACCAAGAACAAAGAACGTCCTAAGAACGAAGAACTTCCTCCGGATCGTATTCGTACAAGCCGCGCACCACTTTG
>DASUBK010000111.1:0-14169 GCA_035763305.1 Terriglobales bacterium
GCTGGCCTTCAGCCGCGCCGCGCGCCTGCTGCATCCGCGCCCGCGCCGCGGCAGCGGGGTGCATCCAACCGCCGTCGTGCACCCAACCGCGAAGCTCGGCGTCGATGTGATCGTCCAGGAGCACGCCGTCATCGCCGAGCACGCCCGCGTCGGCAGCCGCTGCAGCATCGGCGCCGGCGCTTTCCTTGGGCCGGGCGTCGAAGTCGGGGAAGACTGCTTAATCTATGCCCGCGTAACTGTGTACCCCGGCTCCCGCCTCGGCCGCCGCGTCGTGGTTCACGCGGGCGCGGTTCTGGGCAGCGACGGCTTCGGCTACGTGCGCGACGAAACCACCGGCGCCTACGAGCAGTTTCCCCAGATCGGGCGCCTGGAAATCGGCGACGACGTCGAGATCGGCGCCAACTCCACCATCGACCGCGGCGCCCTCGACGCCACCGTCATCGCACGCGGGGTCAAGATCGACAACCTGGTCCACGTCGGCCACAACGTCCGGATCGGCGAAGACGTGGTCATCGCCGCCCAGACCGGCATCTCCGGCAGCGCCGTCATCGAAAAGAACGCCGTCGTCGCCGGGCAGGTCGGCATTGCCGACCACGTGCACATTGGGGAAGGCGCCATTCTTGGGGCGCAATGCGGCATCCCGTCGAACAAAGTCATCCGCGGAAAAGGTATCCTGTTCTGGGGCACGCCCGCCCGCCCGATCAAGCAGTACCTGCGCGAACTGGCGACGCTGGCGAAAATGTCGAAGAAGTAGTTTCAAGTTTCAGGTTTCAAGTTCCAGGCGCGATGCCGGGAGACGAGAAGAACCTTCGTGAAACTTGAAACTAGAAACTTGAAACTCATGCTGATCGTCGTCGGCGGCCAATCCCGGAATCTCGGCAAGACCAGCGTCGTCGCCGGCCTGATCGCCGCGCTGCGCGAGCGCCGCTGGACCGCGGTCAAGATCACCCAGTACGGTCACGGCATCTGCTCCAGCGACGGCGAGCCCTGCGAATGCGCCACCGGCGACCACACCTGGAGCATCAGCGAAGAGCGCAATCCAACCGGTCGCGGCGACACCTGCCGCTTTCTTGCCGCCGGCGCCGTGCGATCGCTCTGGGTCCGCACGCGCCAGGGCAGCCTTGCCGAAGCCATGCCCGCGCTGCGCGAGAAGCTCCAGGGCGCCGAAAACGTGATCATCGAATCCAACAGCGTGCTGAAGTTCCTGCACCCCGACCTGTACCTTACCGTGCTCGACTACGGAACGGAGGATTTCAAGCAGTCCGCACGGCTCTACCTCGACCGCGCCGACGCCGTGATTCTCAGCGGCCGGCGCGAGATGCCCACCGCCTGGAGCGGCGTGTCGCTCAAGCTGCTGGCCGGCAAGCCACACTTTTGTGTGCCGCCGCCGCAGTACGTCACCGCGGAACTGGTGCAGTTCGTCGCCAGCCGGACCACCAGTGCATCGCAGGGGCAAATTCCGCATCGAATTGCAGATTGAAGATTGCAGATTGAAGACTGCCCAATCTGCAATCTGCAATCTGCAATCTTCAATCTGCAATCTCATGCTCAATTTTGAAATCCTGTTCGACCGCGGTGAGCCCTCGCCCCTCGATGACCCCGCCTACGCGCCCTATGGCAAGCTCGGCTTCCCTGCTCCGCCGCCGGAGCGCCCGTGGACGTTCTCCAACTTCGTGCAATCGCTGGACGGCATCGTGTCCTTCAAAGGAGAGCACGCTGCCGGCTCCGACATCTCGCGCTCCGCGGAAGATCGCTGGCTCATGGACCTGCTGCGCGCCCACGCCGACGCGGTCCTGCTCGGCGTCAATACCCTGCTGGAAGAGACCGCTCTGGGAGAGCGCGAGCGCGGGCCGGTCTTCCGCATCATGGCGCCGGAAATGCGAGCCTTGCGGCAACGCCTCGGCCGCCGCCGCGAGATGAACATTTTCGTCACCGGCTCGGCCTCGCTCGATCTCTCCGCCTACCGCGCCTTCGACGGCGAGTTCGTCGACCCGATTGTGGTCACCACCCGCCTGGGCGCCGCCCGCCTGGCGGAAAAGAAGACTCATCCCCACCTGCGCGTTCTGATTTCCGGGGAAAAGGATTTTGTGAATCTGCCCGAGGTCATGCGCATGCTGCGCCGCGAACTGGGCATCGAGTACCTGCTCTGCGAAGGCGGGCCGACGCTCTACGGATACATGGCGCGCGCCGGGCTGATCGACGAAAAGTTCGTGACCGTCTCGCCGGTGGAGATCGGACAACAGATTCCGCCCGAGCAGAAGCCGGCAGCCACCGAGCGCGCCAACCCTCCCAAATTCCGCCCTACGATCTTCGGCGCTCCCGGATTCACCGTCGATACTGCGCCCTGGTGGGACTGGATCAGCTGCCGCAAAGTGGAGAGCCACCAATTTTCGCGGTACCGCAGATCAGGAAGGTCCTAGCACCGGCGGTGACGGCGGTTCCGGCGGATGCTCCTTGTCTCGATCAGCCGGCGAGGCATCTCCCTGGCCTCTGGGTCCTCCCCGCTCCAGCTTGCGCAATTCGCGCAAAATCTCCTCCCGATCGTGGCCGGCGTAGTCGCGCGCATAGCGTGTCAGCGCCAAGGTGACGATGTCGTGGTGATGGACGCTGTCGAGTCCCCGCTCCTTGGTGGTGGCCAGCCACAGGCGGTGCACCAGGGATACGTCTTCCGGCTTCATGCGCGGGGTATGCGGGCCGATGGCGAACGTGTCCACCATGCCGTCGGGTTTGACGATTTGCAGCAGGAACTGCCGCTTCGGCTCCGGCGCCGCCTCCCACGCCCGGCCTAGCTGGAATGCCTGCTCCTGCGATGTCATGCGGCTCGACAGCCCCGCCACCACGCTGGACGTTTCCAGCGCGTTAGCCGTCTGCACGATCGCCGACCACACATCGCGCGCCGGCACCACCAGCAGCGAAATGTGCTTCCCGACCTTCTCCGCCACCGTCACCGCGCGCGTAAACAGCGTCTGCTCGTAATCGCTGAAGATCTGTTCCATCGACAGATCCACGCCGGCGCTGGCGAAGCGGGTCACGCGCGCCGACATCACCACCACGTCCTGCTCGCGGGTGTCGGTGCGCTCCAGGATCCACTTCAGGTGGAACAGGGTGTTGTAGTCGCGCACCGCCACCAGTACGTTCCCCGCCCGCGCGCCGACGCTCTCCCGCTGCACGTCCTCGCGGTGCAGCAGTTGGAATTGCTCCTTCATCTGCGCTTCGGCGCTGGCGAATTTTCGCTTGTTGACCTGCTCCGACACCGCGAACAGCCCGAAGAACACGCCGGTGAAGATGATCCCGCTGACCGTGGCCACGCTCTTGGTGAACAGGTTGGTGGTGGCGGTGGCCAGCAGCACCATGCACACCGACGCCAGCCCGATGGGAATTTCTTTGCCGAAAATCGTGATGTTCGGCGGCACCTTCCAGCCGCGCTCGCCCTTGTACTTGAAGCGCAGCACCAGCATCGCCAGGCTGTTGAACACGAAGCTCCACATCACCCCGAAGGCGTACGCCTCGCCCAGGGTGTACACGTTGCCGCGGCTGGCGAAGATGATCGCCAGTTGCATCCCCACCACCAGGTTGAGGATGCGGTAGCTGGTGCCGTAGCGCTTCTGCGGTTTGCGGAACCACTCCGTCAGCACCCCGTCTTCCGATACCCGGTTGAGCACGCCGTTGGAGCCCACGATGGCGGTGTTGATCGCGCCCGACAGGATGAGGAAGCCTACGATTACCACGAACACGCGCAGCAGGATGCGCAGCGCCATTGGCCCCACCAGGTACATGGCCAGGCCGGCGATCAGGTTGTCCTTGTACTGCGGCACGCGCACCGCGTCGGGAATCAGCATCACCGCCAGCAGCGAAACCAGGCCGGTGAAGGTGAAGCTGTAGATGGCGACGATCAGCGCCGCCTTCTTCAGGTTGCGCAGCTTGGGGCTGGCGATTTCGCGGTACACCTGCGCCAGCGTCTCCTCGCCGCTCATCGCCAGCACCGAGTGGCCGAACGCCATCATGATGCCGAAGAACGCGAACAGCGACGGGATGTTCGAATTCTTCAGGAACCCCAGCGACTCCGGCGTGAAGTGCAGGTTCGACGGCTTGGGCAGCGGCGGCAGATGCACGTCCGGCCGCACGATCACCGTGATCACCGACCAGCCCAGCACCATCACCACCATGACGGTGGTGATGTACATGATCTTGAGGGCCTTATCGGTGGACTCCTCGATGCCCTTGATGTTCTCCCACCAGTAGTAAATCGTCATTGCCGCGCACAGCAGCATGGAGAAGAAATTCACGTTCAGCTGCGGCGCCCCGTGGGCAGCCAGGAAGTTGGGCAGCAGGCTGTGCGAAAAGGCGAACTTCAGCAGTTCGTTGAGCAGTCCGACCACGTACTGCCCGGCGGCCACACCCGAGATCGGACCGGTCAGCACGTAGTCGAACATCAGCGCCGACACGGCGATCTTGGCCAGCGTGCCGCCCAGCGCCTCCTTCACGATGCGGTACACGCCGCCGCGCACGAACATGGAGCAGCTCTCCACGTACACGGCGCGCACCGCGAAGGAGAACAGCATCACCGCGATGATCAGCCAGGGAGCGCTCTTGCCGATGGCCTGCTCGGCGATGCCGCCGGCGTAAAAAGCCGAGGAACCAAGGTCGTTTAGAATGACGGCAGCGGCACGCCAGTAGGAGATGAAGGTCAGCATCACCGAGGTCGCAACCACGATGCGGACCCGGTCGCTGTTGGGCGAGTTACCGATAGGCGTGCTGGACATGCGTCGGTGGACGTCGAATCAGGGTTGCGGCTCTGTCTCGTCGTGGCCCAGGGCGGTCTCGATGTCCTCTACGCCGGTGATCAGGATCACGATCGCCGCGCCAATAAACCCGGCGAAGAACAGCACTTCGAGGATCCGGATGCCGATGCTGATCAGGAATTCCATCGTTTTCGTCTCTTAATGGACCGCAAGCCGCAAACTGCCGATGTTACATCCGAGGCCGTGCCGGAGGCTACCACCGTCCTCGGCGCACGCCGCGCCTCTCTGCTCGGAGTGGATGCTTCCGCCTGGCTGCTGGCTGCACTTTCCGGCGTGCTGCAGGTGCTTATCTTTCCCACTCCCAACCTGACGTTTTTGTGCTGGATAGCATTTGCGCCGCTGCTGGTTGCCCTGATGCGCGCCCGCCCCACCGCGACTCGCGCGTTGCTGCCCGCCAGCGCTCCCCAGGCGTTCGGATTGGTCTACATCTCCGGCCTGATTTACTCCTTCGGCACCTGCTACTGGATTTACCACGTCATGAACAGCTACGGCGGCCTGAGCGCGCCCGTGGCCGCGCTGGTGCTGGTGATGTTCTGCCTCGCCTGGTCGGTGACCATCGCGATTTTCGGCCTGCTCGTCGGCCTGGCGGTGGGTCCGGCGCGCATGGGCCCCCGCGCGGTGGTGCTCGCACCCGTGTTCTGGGTCACCACCGAAATAATTCGCCGCTACCTCTCCGGCTTTCCCTGGGACCCGCTCGGCACCGTGCTGGTGGACAACATTCCCCTCACCCGCATCGCCACCGTCACCGGCGTCTACGGCCTCTCCTTCGAAATCCTGCTGATCAACTGCGGCTTCGCCGTGGCCTTCCTGGTGCCGCGCCGCCGGCGCGCGCTGATGCTGGCCACCGCGGTTGCCGCCGCTGCCCTGCTGCAGGCCGGGGTCTTGTTCCAGCCGCCGCCGATTCCCGCCGACGGCACCGCCCGCCTGGTGCAGCCGGATTTGCAGATCCTCGACCCCAACGTCTGGACCCAGCAGTACCTGCAGAAGACGCTCAACGACCTGAGTGCTCTCAGCATTCCCACTCCCGGGCAGATCCAGCCCGGCGAGCCCGCGCCCGACCTGATCGTCTGGCCGGAGGCGCCCGCGCCCTTCTACATCAACGAACCGACCTTCCGTAACGCCGTCAGCCGCGTCGCCCAGCAGACGCACACCTACATGATTGTCGGCGCGCTGGCCTTGGACCGCCCCGGCGATCCCAACACCGCGCTGCTGAATTCCGCCGCCCTGGTGTCCCCGCAGGGCCAGTTCGTCGCTCGCTACGACAAGATCCACCTCGTGCCCTTCGGCGAGTTCGTGCCCTTCCAGAGCATCTTCGGCTTCGCCAGCAAGTTGACCCGCGAGGTCGGCGACTTTATTCCCGGCACTACGCCGCTGGTGATGGAGCTTCCCAACGAGAAGCTCGGCGTCTTTATCTGCTACGAGTCGGTCTTTCCCGACGAGATCCGCCAGTTCGTGGCCAACGGCGCGCAGTTGCTGGTCAACATCTCCAACGATGGCTGGTTCGGCCACACCGCCGCGCCCTTCCAGCACCTCAATCAGGCCCGCATGCGCGCCATCGAGAACAACCGCTGGCTGCTGCGCGATACCAATACCGGCATCACCAGCGTGATTGACCCCTTCGGCCGGGTAGTGCAGGCGATCCGCCGCGACCACCAGAATTCTCTCGACGCGATGTACGGCGTGGTCACCGGCACCACCTTCTACACCCGTCACGGCGACTGGTTCCCTTGGGCGTGTGCGATAATTTCTCTGCTGGCGATCGCGCTCGGAATGACTTTCCTCCGCACCGCGTCTCGTTCGCACTGAAACCGAAACTGAAACTGAAACTCACCAATGGTTGAAGAGCTAGAACAGGAATACCTCCCGCTGCGCGACAAGGTCCGCGAGTTGCGGGAGTATCTTTGACGCCCCCAAGCTGCGCCAGCAGTTCGCCGAAGTAGAAAAACAGGCTGCCGACCCCAACCTCTGGTCCAATCCCTCGCAATCGCAGAAGGTGATGCGCGAACGCAAGCGCCTGGAAACACTGGTGTCCACCGAGTCCGACCTCGCCCGCCGCGTCGGCGACATCGACGCCTATTTCGAACTGGCCAAGGAGGGCGAGGACGTTTCCTCCGACCTGCGCCGCGAAATCGACGCCCTGCGCGGCCTGGTGGACAAGCTCGAGACCGAGACCCTGCTCTCCGGCGACAACGATTTCCGCAACGCCATCGTCACCATCCATCCCGGCGCCGGCGGCACCGAATCGCAGGACTGGGCCGAGATGCTGCTGCGCATGTATCTGCGCTGGGCCGAGCGCAGCGGCTTCGAAACCGTCCTCAACGACTACCAGCCCGGCGAAGAAGCCGGCATCAAGTCCGCCACCTTCACCGTCAACGGCGATTACGCCTACGGCCTGCTGACCAGCGAGATCGGCGTCCACCGCCTGGTGCGCATCTCGCCCTTCGACCAGGCCAAACGCCGCCATACCTCCTTCGCCAGCGTCTTCGTCTCGCCGGAAATCGACGAGTCCATCAACGTGGACATCAAGAGCGAGGACCTGCGCGTGGACACCTACCGCTCCGGCGGCCGCGGCGGCCAGCACGTCAACACCACCGACTCCGCCGTGCGCATCACTCACATCCCGACCGGCATCGTCGTCAGCTGCCAGAACGAGCGCTCGCAGCACAAGAACCGCGAGCGCGCCATGAGCATGCTGCGCTCCCGCATTTACGAGCATGAACTGGAGAAGCGCCGCGCCGAGAGCAAGAAGATCGAGGACTCCAAGCTGGACATCGACTTCGGCTCGCAGATCCGCTCCTACGTGCTGGCTCCCTACCGTCTGGTGAAAGACGTGCGCACCAAGTTCGAAATGGGCGACGTCGACCGCGTGCTCGACGGCGACCTCCAACCCTTCATGCGCAGCTACCTCAAAATGCGTCGTGACGAAGCTGGTGGATTGGGTGTGCGCGAACCTACCGATGGGGATGGCAAGCCCGCGAAGAGCAAAGGAGAAGCTCGCGATCCTGAAGATTAGGGCAACCTAAACACCTGTCATCCTGAGCGAGGCGTCGAAGCGAAGCGGAGACGCCGAGTCGAAGGCCCCCTGCTCCACCTGTACTCACGATGACATCGAAACGCCTTCCGGCCCGTCACATCGGCCCGTTCCCTGCATCACATTCCAACGTTCATCCCGCCTGTATGCTTTTTTCGATGACCCGATCACCCGATGAACCGATGGCGCGACTCCTCCTCCTCGCCCGGCGCGTCGAGCTGCTCACCATCGGTTGGAACGTCTTTGAGGCTCTCGGCGCCATCGTCTCCGGGCTCCTGGCCGGCAGCGTCGCCCTCATCGGCTTCGGTTTCGACTCGGTCATCGAACTGATCTCCGGCGTGGTGTTGCTCTGGCGCCTTGCCGACGGCGCCGAAGCCGAACGGCGCGAACAGATCGCCCTCAAAATCGTCGGAGTATGCTTCTTCGTGCTCGCTGCCTACCTCGCCGGCGACTCCATTCATAGGCTGCTGTCCCACGAAGCTCCTGAGCAAACGGTCTTCGGCATCGTCGTGGCCGCCTCCTCGCTTGTCGCCATGCCGCTGCTGGCCCGCGCCAAGCGTAACGTAGCTCGCCGGCTCAATTCCGCCGCCATGCACGCTGACTCCCGCCAGACCGACTTCTGCGGCTACCTCGCCGCCGTCACCCTTGGCGGACTGCTGCTCAATTCCCTGCTCCGTTGGTGGTGGGCCGATCCCGCCGCCGCTCTCCTCATGGTTCCCCTCATCGTCCGCGAAGGCTGGGAGGCGCTGCGCGGAAAGACTTGCTGTGAGTGCGTGCCCTGCGGTACAGATATCCCTTCCTCATGAATCCGCCCAATCAGCCCTTGCGCCGCAAGCGCGTTCTCACTAACCCGCTCGGCGAACTCTTCAACCAGGCCCTGCTGTATGCCCACAAGCTGCACCGCGAGCAGCCCCGCAAGGGCAAAGACGTCCCCTACATCGGTCACCTGCTGGGCGTGGCCTCGCTGGTGCTGGAATGCGGCGGCGACGAGGAGATGGCCATCGCCGCTCTTCTCCACGACGCCGTCGAAGACCAGGGCGGCACCCCGACGCTGGAGGAAATTCGCCGCCTCTTCGGCGCCCGCGTGGCCCACATTGTGGACGGCTGCACCGACTCTCACGCCGTCCACCCCGAGCACAAGGAGAGCTGGTGCGTGCGCAAGCAGCGCTACATCGCTCATGTCGCGCACGAGGCCGACGCCGCCGTCCGCTTGGTCTCGGCCGCCGACAAGGTGCACAACGCTCGCGCCATTCTCAACGACCACTTTGAAATGGGCGACCGCGTCTTCGAGAAATTCGAAACCAGGAAGGACGGCACGCTGTGGTATTACCGCTCGCTGGTGCAGGCTTTTCGCGCCGCCGAGGAGCGCCGTCCCGAACCCGCCTCCCTCGCCGGCCGCAACCGCCTGCTGCACGAACTGGAGCGCATTGTCGATGAATTGGAGCGCCGTTGCGGCGGCCCAGGAGTGAACCCGTGTCAAGGATGATCGATCTCATACGCCAGTCGCAGGTCCCCGCCAATGTTGTGCGCTCCGCCTCCAAGGGCGCTCTCGCCCTGCCTCCCGGCGAGATGATCGAGATCCTCGTCTACCTCACCGCCTCGCCCATCTTCGGCGAGGAGGCGCGCATGACCCTGGCCGGCTGGGATGAAGCCTCCGCTCTCGCCGCGTGCTCCGATCCGACCACGCCGCGCGAGGTGCTCGAATATTTCCTCTCCCCCAAGAACCGGCGTCCCAGGCTGCTGCCGGCGCTGATCGAAAATCCCTCGGTGGCGGAGGAGGCGCTGCTGCAATTGGCGCAGGAGCCTGCCAAGGAGGTGGTAGACGCGCTGCTCTCCAGCCCGCGCGTCAATACGACATCCAATGTCCTGCACGCTATCGCCTCCAACCCGCGCCTCACCCAGGCGGAGGTGGGCAAGCTGCAGCAGTCGCTGGCCGCGCTCGGCCAGCAAATGTCCGCGGCTCCACCCGCAACCGACGACGACGCTGTGGTCACGCAGTACGTCACCGAGCACGCCAACGAGATCGCCGCCGAAGAAGGCAAGCGCTTCGAACTGGTCGAAAGCACCAGCGAGGAGCAACAGGCTGTGGTCGCGCCGGCTCCCGCCGCCGCCCAACCGGAGGAGCGCGAACGCCTCTCCACGGTGCAAAAAGTTGCGCGCCTCACCGTCGGCGAGCGCGTGCAACTGGCCATGAAGGGCAACAAGGACGAGCGCTTCGTGCTCATCCGCGACGGCTCGAAAGTCGTCTCCTCCGCGGTGCTGGAGTCGCCCAAGGTCAGCGAGCAGGAGATCGAAACCTACGCCTCCATGAAGAACGTGCAGGAGAGCGTCCTGCGCGGCATCGCCGGCAAGCGCAAGTACATGAAGCTTTACTCGGTGGTGCGCAACCTGGTGAACAACCCGCGCTGCCCCCTCGACGTCCAGCTCAACTTGATCAAGCAGCTGCTGACCAACGACCTCAAGGCCGCCAGCATGAATAAGAACATCTCCGAGACCGTGCGCAAGATGGCGATGAAGCTGTTCAAGGACCGCACCGAGCGCCGTACCGGCTGACAGCCCGTGTCATCCTGAGCGACGACGCGACCGACTCCGGCTCGGACGCACCCCGTCCTGGAAGAACGCTCCACTCCACCTCGGGTTACAATCACTCCCGCTCTTCTTATGCTCCGCTCTTATCTCGCCCTTGTCCTCGTGTGCCTGCTGCCGGCGCTGGCTCACGCTCAATCCGCCGCCGCCACCGGCTCCATCAGCGGCGCGGTCACTGATCCCGCGGGCCGCGCCATCGTCGGCGCCCAGGTCACCATCCGCAGCGCCGACTTCACCTCCGCCCGCACTCTGACCACCGACGACTCCGGCGCCTTCACCTCCACCTTCCTGCCCGCCGGGGCCTACACGGTCGAGGTCTCCGCTCCCGGTTTCGCTTTGAAAAAGCCCATCCGCGTGACCGTCGGCGTCGGCAGCAACGTCCGCATCGCCGCCCAACTCGCGGTCGCCGCGGTTTCGCAGGAGGTCACCGTCACCGGCGTGGGCGCCACCGTCGAAGGCAACACCGTCGCTCCCACCATCAACAAGCAGGAGCCGGTCTCCGCCAATACCCTCGCCGGCCTCACCGTCACCTACCTGCCCAGCCGTGATCGCGACTTCAGCCAGTTCGGCGTACTGGCGGCCGGAGTGGAACCGGACGCCACCGACAGCGGCCTCGTCGTCGCCGGCCAGCGCCCCAACTCCTCCCGCACCGCCGTGGACGGCGCCGACTTCAGCGATCCCCTGCAAGGCGGCCAGCGCGGCGCCCGCGACGGCGCCCTCTTCTTTCCCCAGACCGTAGTGCGCGAGTTCCAGATCGTCCGCTCCGGCGCGCCCGCCGAGGTCGGCGGCACCAACGCCGGCTTCCTCAACGTGGTCACCAAGTCGGGCAGCAACAAGTTTCACGGCGAAGGCTTCTACCTCGGCCGGCCGCCGGGGCTGACCTCGCGCGACGCCTTCGGCCATTCGCTCGACAACGTGCAGAACGAATTCGGTGGCTCGATTGGCGGTCCTATCGTGCGTGACAAGGCGTTCTTCTACCTCGGCGCCGAGCAGGACTTCCTTCGCATCCCCTACTGGACGCAGTTCGCGCCACAGGCGCCCGGAACCGCCGTGCCCGCCGGCTTGTCCGCGCAGGAGCGGCAAGTCGTCTCCCACAACCATCCCACCGCGCTCTTCGGCCGCGTGGACTTGCTGCTGAACTCCGCCAACACGCTCAACCTGCAGCTCAACTGGAACCGCGTCCACGCTACCGAACTCAACGACGGCTCCACCCGCACGCTCGCCGCACCCAGCGCGCAATCGTCACTGACCGGCCACAGCGTGTGGGCACGCGCCACGCTGAACACGCTGCTGAGCTCCCACCTGATCAACCAACTGCTCGTGCAGTGGGGCGTGGACCGCCGCGACCTTCGCCCCGACAGCACTGCCCCCGCCATTGACATTAACGGCTTCGGCCTGCTCGGCGGCAACCCGCTGGGCCCGCACCTCTACACCTCGCAGCGCCTGCAATTCAGCGACGATCTCGCCTGGACCCACCACGGTGACGCCGTCCTCCGTCTCGGCGCCTTCGTCGCTCACGAGCCCGGACGCGAGATGCGCGAGCCGTGCCTCAACGGCTGCTTCGCCTACAACTCCCTCGCCGACTACCTCGCCAGCGCGCCGCGCCGCTACCAGCAGACGCTCATCACCGGCGATCCCTGGTACGACGCCTCAGTGCTCCGCGCTGGCTGGTATGTGAGCGAGAAATTTCCTTTGTCGCCGCAGGTGACGCTGACCGCCGGCCTGCGCTGGGAGATGCAGCGCAATCCCTCGCCCATCGCGAGTGATTACCCGATGTGGCAGCCGCGCCTGGGCCTGGCCTGGAACCCGCGCTCCTCGACCGTGATCCGCTTCTCGTCGGGCCTGTACGACGCGCCCTCGCCCGCCACCCTCTTCCAGCGCGCCTTCAGCGAGAACGGCGGGAATACCTTCACCCTCGACAGCTACTTCAATCCGCCGCTGATCGGCGCCGCCGGCCCCGTCCTGATTGCGCCTGTGAACGGGATGATCTCGGCGGTCGCGCCCGACTTCCGCAACCCGCGCTCATTCCAGGTTTCCACCACCGTCGAGCAGCAGCTCACCCGCACCATCACCGCCTCCGCCGGATACCTGCGCAACAGCACCTGGCGCCTGCCGCGCACCCTGAACGACAACCTCTTTCCGCCGACGTTCACGGCGGCCGGGCTGCCGGTCTTCCCTGCCGCGCGACCCGATCCGACTGTCGGCCGGCACCTGCTCACCGAATCCACCGCGCATTCGTCCTATGACGGCCTGCTGCTGACCACCACGGTTCAGCTTCCCCGTCGCTCCTCGCTGAGCGCGAATTACACCCTCTCCCGCACCCGCGACGACGACACCTCGCTCGGCCCTTTCAGCCGCCAGGCGGCGCTCGATCCCTTCGATCTCGCCCTCGAGCGCGGCTACTCCTCGCTCGACATGCGCCACAACTTCAATCTCAGCGCGGTAATCAACCTGCCGCGCGGCTTCAAGGCTAATCCCATCCTCATCGCCCGCTCCGGCCTGCCCTACACCCCGGTCGTCGGCTACGATCTGCAGAACGACGGCAACGACCTCAACGACCGCGCGATCGTCAACGGCCGCATCGCCGCGCGCAACCTCCTGCGCCAGCCCGGCCTGGCCACGCTCGACCTGCGCTTCGTCAAGGACATCACCCTGCCCGGTGAGGGACATCACCTGGATCTGTTCCTGGACATCTTCAACCTCACCGCCGCCGCCAATCGCAACTTCGGTCCCGACGCCATCAGCCTCTTCGGCACGGCCGCGTCGCCGGTGTTTTCCGCGGGCCAGCCACTCTTCGCTCCCGCCACCACGCGCTTCGGCGGCCCCCGCCAGGTCCAATTCACCGCGCGCATCGTGGCCTTCTGACGAGGGTTTCAAGTTTCCCGTATCAAGTTTCACGAAGACCACGGAGCTGCCAAGATGTGCGTGAAACTTGAAACTGAAAACACGAAACTGCGTACAATGGTCCGTTTCTCCGGGAGCTTCCCGTGTCTCAAGCCGATCCCATCGCCGACCTGCTCAAAAAAGCCAAGACTATCGCCGTCGTCGGCCTCTCCGACAGCCCCCTGCGCCCCAGCCACGGCGTCGCCGCCTACATGCAGACCCAGGGCTACAAGATCGTGCCCGTCAATCCCGAGATCAAGGGCGCGCTGGGCGAGAAGGCATACCGCTCGCTGCTCGACGTCAAGGAGAAGATCGATATCGTGGACATCTTCCGCCGCTCCGAGTTCGTGCCCGAGGTGGTGGAGCAGGCCATCCAGTTGCGCGTTCCCGCCATCTGGATGCAGGAGAGCGTCATCCACGCCGAGGCCGCGGAGAAGGCGCGCCGCGCCGGCATCTTCGTGGTCATGGACCGCTGCATCCTCAAGGAGCACCGAGCGCGGTTTGGATGAGAAAAACAGTTTCCAGTTCCCAGTTCCCAGTTTCCAGTTTCTAGCCTCCAGTTTCACAAACAGCATTGCTGATTCCGAGCTCCTCGTTCCACGACTGGTCTCGCCAGCGCGCGCAGCGCGCGATAGAACCTAGCCCCCGGCGCAAGCCGGGGGGCAGTGAGAGAAGGACGTTCCAGCCCGCTTTAGCGGGCGAAAGAATAGAGCCGAATACCGTCCCCACCTTCCCCTCTCCGTTCTCAGCGCCCTTGACTGCCGACAGCTAGCAACCACAGACCACAAACGCCTCCTCCAACTCTTCATGGCTCAATTACTTCTCCCTGTCGGACCCTGGAACTGCACTACCTGCGGCCGGGAACTG
>DASUBK010000112.1:0-3867 GCA_035763305.1 Terriglobales bacterium
ATCAACGACCGCATCGCCGACTCCATCTTCCAGCAGGTGGTCACCCGCGCCGACGAGTACGAGGTGCTCGCCACTCCCAACCTGAACGGCGACTACATCTCCGACGCCTGCGCCGCCCAGGTCGGCGGCCTCGGCATCGCCCCCGGCGCCAACATCGGCGACGGCTACGCCATGTTCGAAGCCACCCACGGCACCGCTCCCAAGTACGCCGACCTCGACGTCATCAATCCCGGCTCCGTCATGTTGTCGGGCGTGATGATGTTCGAGTTCCTCGGCTGGAAGGAAGCCGCGCAGCTCATCGAGCAGGGCATCCAGCGCACCATCGAGCAGAAGAAGGTCACCTACGACTTCCACCGCCTGATGGAGGGCGCCACCAAGGTGAAGTGCTCCGAGTTCGCCACTCACATCATCGAGAACATGGAAGCGAAGCGGGGCGCCGGCAAGTCCGAGTTCGCCAAGGTCTAAACGGAGTTTGAACGCAGAGGACGCAAAGGTTCGCAAAGGATTGCTTTGCGTTCCTTTGCGTCCTCTGCGTTTCGCTCTTGTTCGATGGCTGCGGCGCTCTCAAAGGCGAGATACTGAAATACTGATGTACCGAAATACCCTCAGAACCCGGCCCTTGATAAACTAAGGAGTTTCATTCGCGGTTCCGGCGCGCTCTGAGCCCCGGCCGCAGGGAGAGGACTCATATGCGCAAGAAGGTCACTGTCGTCGGATCCGGCAACGTCGGCGCCACCGCCGCCCACTGGATCGCCTCCAAGGAACTCGCCGACGTCGTGCTCATCGACATCATCGACGGCGTCCCCCAGGGCAAAGGGCTCGACCTGCTCGAAGCCATGCCCATCGAGAAGAAGGACTCGTTCGTCCTCGGTACCCAGGACTACGCCGATACCGCCAACTCCGACATCGTGGTCATCACCGCCGGCGTGCCCCGCAAGCCCGGCATGAGCCGCGACGACCTGCTTAACATCAACCACAAGATCATGAGCGACGTAGTCGGCAAGGTCGTCCAGTACTCGCCCAACTGCATCCTCATCATCGTTTCCAACCCGCTCGACGCCATGGCCCAGGCCGCCTACAAGCTCAGCAAGTTCACCCGCAACCGGGTGATCGGCATGGCCGGCGTGCTCGATTCCGCCCGCTTCCGTGCCTTCATCGCCATGGAATTGAAGGTCAGCGTGGAGAACGTCACCGCCTTCGTCCTCGGTGGGCACGGCGACACCATGGTTCCGCTGCCGCGCTACTCCACCGTCGCCGGCATTCCGATCACCGAGTTGATGGACACCGCCACCCTGGAGCGCCTGGTGCAGCGCACCCGCGATGGTGGCGCCGAGATCGTGAAATATCTCAAGACCGGCTCGGCCTACTACGCGCCGTCGGCCGCCGTGTGCGAGATGGTGGAAGCCATTCTCAAGGACAAGAAGAAGATTCTGCCCTGCGCCGCCTATCTCGAGGGCGAGTACGGCATTCACGGCCTTTATGTCGGCGTGCCCTGCAAGCTGGGCGAGCGCGGCATCGAAGACGTGATCGAAATCAAGCTGACCCCGGAAGAGAAGGCCGCCCTCGACAAGAGTGCCGGCGCGGTGAAGGAACTGGTAGCTGTGATCGGCGTGTAGCCGCACTCGCCAAATCACCAAATCACCCAATAGATTGGTAGGCCCCGGCGCCCTCGCCGGGGCCGCCGTTTACCTGTCCAAAATTACGTAGCCGCAGAGCCTGCCCTGAGCTTGTCGAAGGGCGCCCTCGCCTGCGGTATATCTCCGTCTGCGGCAGATCCTCACGTCAGCAGGCTTTTCATCAGTCGTCGGCATTCGCCGCATCGCCGAGCCAGCTCCCGCGCGTTGCTCTGGCGATCCACTTTCCCTCCGCGTCTTCTCGGCACCTCGCCCAGCGGCGAATTGTGCCGATACCCACGCGTCTCCATTTCCCGCACCAGTTCGTCATGCCGCGAGCGCAGCTTCTCCAACTGCAGCAGACCCTTGGCGACAAAGCCGTCCACCGATTTCCCCAGCCGCAGCGACGCCACCGCCATGTGGATTTCCACGTGCTCGCCCAGCAGGTGCTTGCGGCACATCGTCGCCGGCGAAACCATCCACATCCTCATACGCTATTCATACCGCAGCGAGATCATCGGGTCCACCTGCGCCGCTCGCCGCGCCGGCAGGGAACTGGCCAGCAGCGCGACCACCACCAGGAACCCCGCGCACGCCGCGTACACCAGCGGATCGGTGGCGCTGCCCTGCAGCAGCTGCGAACCCTCCAGCGACAATCTCTTCAGCATCGGCGTTGCGGCAATCGCCAGAACCAGCCCGG
Source organism: Terriglobales bacterium (assembly GCA_035763305.1). Lineage (GTDB taxonomy): Bacteria > Acidobacteriota > Terriglobia > Terriglobales > Acidobacteriaceae > DASUBK01. The sequence goes on from DASUBK010000112.1 coordinate 2,314, forward strand.
CCACCACTCCTCCCGCCGTCATGACCAGCGCATGCCGCACCACGTCGGTAAGCACATCCTGCGGACGCGCTCCCAGAGCCATGCGGATGCCGATTTCGTGCGCCCGCTGCGTCACCACGTACGCCAGCACGCTGAACAGCCCCACGCCCGCCAGCAGCACCGCCAGTCCGCCCAGCACCGTCAGCAGCACCGCCGCGATCTTCTGCGGGTACAGCGACGCCGCCAGGTACTCCGTCATCGGCATCGCGTCCTGTACCTGCACCGCCGGATCGATGCCGCGCACCTGCTGCCGCAGGGTCGCCAGTGTCTCCGCGGTAGAAGCGCGGCTGCGCACGTAAAACGACATCTCCATGTCGCCGCGGAAAATCTGCTGGAAGGGCACGTAGTAGAACGGCCGTGGCGCCTCCGTCAGTTGCAGGTACTTGCTGTCCTGCGCCACCCCCACGATGCGGAAGTCTCTCCCCCAGCCGTGCAGGTGATGCCCGATGGGATTGCCGGTAGGGATAAATTTGCGCACGAACTCCTGATTGACGATCGCCACCGGCTCGGAGTGTTCGTCGTCGAGATCGGTGAAATCGCGTCCTTCGAGCAGCGGGATCTCCATGACGCGGAAGTATCCGGGCGCGACCACGCTGCGGAACAGCTTCATGTTCTCGCCCGGCTGCGGAACGTAGCCCTCGATGCCCGTGTCTTCCCACCAGCCCGCGTCCAGGCCCATCGGCGCCACGTCGGAATAGCTGACCGTGGTCGCGCCGGGCGCGCTCTCCACTCGCCGCCTCAGCTCGCGGAAGAACTGCTTGCGCGCCGCCACGTCATAGCCGTTGCCGGAGAGGTGAAAGCGCGCGATGGTCACGCCCTCGGGATTGAAGCCCGGGCTGCTGCGGCTGATGGCGCGAAAGCTCTTGGCGAACAGGCCCGCGCCGATCAGCGCCACGAAGGCCAGCGCGACTTCGGCCACCACCAGCGCCGTACGTACTCGTCCCGCGCTGCGGCTGCTCCCCTGCGTGCGCCCGCCCTCCTTGAGCTTCTCGTTGATGTTGCTGTCAGTGGCGTGCCACACCGGCACGATCGCCGCCACCATGGCGACCACCACGCACAGCAGCACCGCGAAGGCGATGACCTCGCCGTTCGGCTCGATGTTCAGGCTGATGGGGAACTCCGTCGGCGGGAACAGGTAGGTCAGCGTGGGGCCGGTGAACACTGCCACCACGACCCCCGCGAACGCGCCCAGCAGCGTCAGCAGCAGCACTTCGGTCAGCACCTGCCGTCCGACGCGCCAGCGTGAAGCGCCCAGCGCGGTGCGCACGCTGAATTCGTTCTGCCGCGCCGTGGCTCGCGCCAGCAGCATGTTGGTCAGGTTGAAGCACACGATCAGCATCACCACGCAGCACACCACGCTGAGAATGCGCAACGGCGCCAGCAGCAGCGTCTGCGCTCCCTGGTGTCCTTGCCACAGCGGCAGGACCGCCACCCCGATGCCGCGGTTGGTGCGCGGATGTTCCTTGGCCAGTTGCTGCGCGATCTGCGACAACTCCGCCTGCGCCGAGGCCACCG
>DASUBK010000113.1:0-3244 GCA_035763305.1 Terriglobales bacterium
CGCCGCCGTGTACCGCGAAGGCGGCCGCGCCACCGGGCGCCTGCTGCGCGTTCCCACCGACGAGTTGAAGGCTACGGCGATTTGCGAGGTGGTGCGGCGGGTGCCGGACGCGGTGTTCGGGAATTCCATGCACGATGCCGCCATGCTGGAGATGGCGAAGAACGCCTACGCCGTGAATCCCAATCCCGACCTGGAGCAACTGGCGCGCGAGCGCGGCTGGACGGTGTACAGGCCCAAGATTTCAGATTGAGGATTTCAAATGGAGATTTAGCGACTAACGTTCAGCGAATCTTGTAACCTCCAGCCCCTTGCCGACCGGAAGCGTGATTGATTCCACTCCGGCCCGCCGGCGCACGTGCGCCACGAAATCCTGCAACGAGTGCGAAATGATGTTGTCGGCGACCACGATGCCGCCGGGCGCGACCTTCAGCATGTCGAAGAAGCGGATGTAATCCTCTTTTTCACAATCGATGAGAACGAAATCCACCTCGCCCAACCCGGGCAGCACCTGCGCCGCATCACGGGAGATGTACTCAACAAATTTCTCCAGGGCGAGGCCATGAAGTCTCTGTCGTGATTCCGCATGGCGCATCGCTTCCATTTCGATTGAGATCAGCGTGCCGCCGGTGTCTCGCGCCGCGCTGGCCAGCGCGATAGTGGAGATGCCGCTGGAGCCGCCGATCTCCACCAGCCTTTTCGCTCCAACGCCCGCCGCCAGAGCGCACAGGAATTCCGCGCTCACCGGTTCCAGGTTGCGATGGCGTTGCGACTGCGGCAGCCGCTGCGCGTCCTGCTCCTGCTTGCGCTGCCATAGGCGCGCGATCTCAGCCCGCTCGCGGTCTCCCAGCATTGCGGCCTCCTACCGATGAACCTGTTTGAGCACCGCCTGCAGCGCTTCGATTGCCAGTTGCGGCGCGTGGTCGGAGCCCGCCGGCATGCCGCCCAGAGCGTCGGCAAGCTCCTTGCGCGTGAGCTTGCGAGCGTCCGCCAGCGGACGGCCCGTCACCATCTCGGTCAGCTTCGATCCGCAGGCCATCGAGGGCACGCAGCCCTTGGCGCGAAAGCACGCCTCGGTGATGACGCCGCCCACCACCCGCACGCTCAAGCGCAGCACGTCGCCGCAGGCGGGATTGTCGATCTGCGCCGCCGCGGTGGCGTTCTCCACGTCGCCCACGTGGCGCGGGTGCTCGAAGTGGTCCAGGATCTGGGCCGAGTACATGGGTGAATTCTAATCTGGCGATCTGGTGAACTGGTGATCTGGTGATCTGCCAGGCGGCCGACTTCGATCACCAGTTCACCAGATCGCCAGATCACCAGATGATGACTAGCCCCCAGCCGCTGGCCCCTCTAAAATGATCCTGTGGGGTTCTCCTACTTTCATTACGCGCGCACGGCGTTCCGGCCGGTGGGGTTGGAGTCGGTGTTCCTGTTCGTCACCTCGACCTGCAATTCGCTCTGCCGCACCTGCTTCTACTGGGACGAGCTCAACCAGGGGCGGGACCTCACCTTCGAGCAGGTGGAGCGCCTCAGCCGCACCGCGCCGCATTTTCACAAGCTCTGGCTGTCGGGCGGCGAGCCGTTTCTGCGCAAAGAGCTGGCGGAGATTATCGAGCTGTTCTACGTCAATAACGGCGTGCGCCACATCAACCTGCCCACTAACGGCCTGCTGCCGGAGAAGGTGGACAAGGTCATCACGCAGTTGCTGGAGCGCTGCCCCGAGCTGGTGATTGACCTGAACTTCTCGCTCGACGGGCTGGCGAATACCCACGATGCCATTCGCGGCGTACCGAACAATTTCCAGAAGACGCTGGCCACCATGGACATGGCCTCCCAACGTTGGCAGGGCGAGCGCCGCCTGCGCCGCAACGTGGTCACCTGCGTCACGGCGGAGAATTACCGCGAACTGGTGGACCTGGGGCTGAAGATGATGCGCGACGCCGGCGCCGACGGCCACTACTTCGAGATCATCCGCGGCAATCCCATGGACCCGGCGCTCAAGCAGCTTCCCCCGGAGGAACTGCGCCAGCTGCATCGCCGCCTGCTGTGGTTCCACGAGCGCTATGCCGACGGGCTGTTCGCGCATCTGCCGTTTCCGGCGCGCAGCCTGGCGCGGGCGTACTACCTGGGCAACATCAAATTCCATTTCGATTTGCACCAGGAGAACCACTACTCGCGCAAGCAGTGGCCGATGCGCTGCACCGCCGGCGAGACCACCATCGTGATCGATCACGACGGCCACTTCCGCTCCTGCGAGCTGCGCGGCAAGCTCGGACGGCTGCAGGATTTCGATTTCGATCTCTCCGCGGCGCTGCACTCGCAGGCGATGAAGGACGAGGTCGCCGCCATTCCCGGCGCGCAGTGCTGGTGCACTCACTCCTGCTGGATCCACTCCTCGTCGAAGTTCAGCCCCAAGGTGCTGCTCTTCCATATTCCGTGGGCCTATCTGAAATCACGCTGGGAGCGCCTGCCGGAGATGGAGGTAGCGCAGCTGGAGAAATTCCTGGTGAAGGACGCGCCGGCATAGATCGGTATTTCAGTAGGTCAGTATTTCAGTCGCCATAACCCCAATGCCTTCGTGGCTCATAATGAACTCGTGCATTGAGGTACTGACGTACTGAAATACTGAGATACCGGTTTCATCCACGCGAATGTCTCATCTCCCCCAACGCATCGCCTCTCTCCAGCCCAGCGCGACGCTGGTGGTCGCCGAACTGGGCGCGCTGCATCGCCTGGTCGCCTGCACGAAATATTGCGCCGATGTCTGCCCCGCAGTTGGAGAGTCGAAGGCCGCCATCATTCACGATTCCTGGACCGCGGACGCGGCGCAGATTCTTGCCACTCGCCCCGACCTGGTTCTGGCCTCGGTACCGTACCAGGAGAAGGCGCTGGCGGAGATCCTAAAGGCCGGGATCCCGGTGCTGGCGCTGGCGCCGCACAGCTTGCGCGATGTCTATGCGGACATGGCGCTGATTGCTGGAGTGGTCGGCGAAGCGGAGCGCGGCGAGCGGCTGATTGAGCGCATGCAGGGAGAGATTTCCGAGATTTCAAAGAAAGCAGCGCAGGCCGGCACACGTCCGCGGGTGTTTTGCGAAGAGTGGGGCAAGCCCATCATCGTCTCGCAGCCCTGGGTGGCGGAGTTGGCGTGTTTCGCCGGGGGAGAGTTCCTGGGGAGCCCAGGAAAGCAGATCACGGCCGAAGAAGCGTGCGCGGCGGCGCCCGAAGTGATTGTCGCGGCCTGGTGCGG
>DASUBK010000114.1:0-3905 GCA_035763305.1 Terriglobales bacterium
CTACAATGCCGGAAGTTTAACGCTTCCGTTATGCCAACCCAGGAACCAGCGCGCCGGCCGGGCTTCACTCGCACCTCCGCCCCAGCTTCGACCGCGATCTCCACCAGCTGTGTGTACTGCGGCGAATCCTTCGTCGGTCCCGCGGCAACCGTGGAACAGTTCGAAGCACAGCACCGCCAGGTCTGCGACCGCGCCGCCGCCAAAGCTCGGCACGGGGGTGGAAACCGTGGCTGCCCTGGCGGCTGGACACGCCCTTGAAAAATCGGTATTCTGCTACTGGAAGCTCCGGATTACCGCCGCAAGTCATTGAGTTTGCGAGGCCGACTGAAGGCCGATCCGGGTGCGCCACGCGGGAGTAACTCAGCGGTAGAGTGCGACCTTGCCAAGGTCGAAGTCGCGGGTTCAAATCCCGTCTCCCGCTCCAGGATTCTGCGACCCTCGCCGCCGGGCGGGGGTTTTGCACGTCAGGGTCGTAGTACGGTGACCGCTCGGCAAGCGGAGCGGCAGGGACGGCGCGGTAGCCAAGTGGTAAGGCCGAGGTCTGCAAAACCTCTATCGCCGGTTCGATTCCGGCCCGCGCCTCCAAACAGTCGCCAGTCGCCAGTCGCCGGTCGCCGGTCAGTTGTCAGTTGCCGGTTGGACGTCGAACTTCTTCGCGACGTATTCTTACCTTCGGCAATCCAAAGCAGCAGGGCGCGGTACCCAAGTGGTAAGGGAGAGGTCTGCAAAACCTTTACGCGTGAGTTCGATTCTCACCCGCGCCTCCAGCCTTTCTTCGCTTTCTCTCCGCGATTGCAGTCATCGCCTACATCATCGTCTCCACCACAATTGCACCCAGGACAGGAAGGGTGCTGATGCTCTGACTTGCCTCGTGCTCTTTGTCCTTTATGGTGCAATTTGCCGGCAATCAATGAGTTGATTAGCACATTTGCCCGGTATGGTATCCTTCCACTCAGCTGCACAATGCTCGGGGCAGTACGACCGCTCTGATCGATTCTTTCTGAGAATCAAGTGAGATTGAGGATCCCGCACAGCATCAATCGCCGCTCGGTCGCCATGGTTTGTCTCGTGGCCGTGCTGGTGCTGGCCGCAGTGCAGGCGGTGCACTTCCACCTCGATCTTCGGGCGCAATCCGGGACGTTCAACACCCACTGCACGCTCTGCGTGGTGACCCACACCGCCTCGCGCCCGCAGCAGACCTACGTGATCGGCGCTCCCGTTCGTTTCCAGGCCCCGCGAGTGATAGCGCAAGCGCCGCGCCGCTCGCAGCATGTACCCTTCCGGCTCTTCGTCCGACCCCCTCCCGTCGCTTAAGCTGAGTTTTCTCTCGTATTCCCAGGTTCGCGCTCGTACCGCCTTTGCTGCGGTCCCGCGCGCATCGAGGTCTTTGCCGCGGAGGAGATTTTCATGAAGGTGCTGACCACGTTCCTCGTGCTGGCGTTGCTGGGCAGCGCGGCGGCGCAGGGTCCCACGCGCCTCACCCTGGACCAAGCCATCCAACTGGCGCTGGTGCACAGCCCGGCGCTGAAGGCCACCCGCAGCCAGTTGCCGCAGAGCCAGGCGCAGGAGGTGACCGCCCACCTGCGGCCCAACCCGACGCTGGCCTGGGATACGCAATTCCTGCCCCTGTTCCACCCCAGCCAGTTCACCAGCGAGATCCTGAACGACCAGGCGCAGTGGGACATGGGTGTCGGTTACCTGTTCGAGCGCGGCAGCAAGCGGCAGCGCCGCTACCAGGCCGCGCAGGCTGCGACCGCCGTCACCCAGTCGCAGGTGGCGGACGCGGAACGCATGCTGGCGCTGACCGTGGCCCAGGATTTCGTCGCCGTCCTGCAGGCGGAATCCAACCTGGCGCTGGCCCAGGACAACCTCAACAGCTTCCAGCAGACCGTCACCATCAGCGAGCAGCGCTTCCAGGCCGGCGACATCAGCGAGGCCGACTATCTCAAGATCAAGCTGCAGCTGCTGCAATTCCAGACCGATGTTTCGACCGCGATGCTGGATCGCGCCCAGGCGCTAATCGCCCTGCGCCAGCAGATCGGCTACGAAGCCGTGCCCGCGGATTACGATGTCGCCGGCGATCTCACCTACCAGCCGGTCAGCTCCAGCCTCGACGATCTCAAGGCCGCGGCCCTGCGCGACCGTCCCGATCTCGCCGCCGCGCAGCGCGCCATCAAGGCGGCCCAGGCCCAGTACCAGCTGGCGCGCGCCAATTCCAAGCAGGACCTGAGCACCACCTTCAATTTCTCCCACGTGGCCGGCACCAGCACCGGCGCCTTCTTCTTCAACATCCCTTTGCCGGTATTCGATCGCAACCAGGGCGAGATCGCGCGCACCCGCTTCGTGATTGACCAGTCGCAAGCGCAGGCCATCGCCGCCAACGAGACGGTGCTCTCCGACGTCAGCAACGCCTTCGAAGCGGTGCGCTCCAACGAGCAGGTGGTGAAGCTGTACGTTTCCGGCTACCTGAATGCCGCGCAGCAGTCGCGCGAGATTACGCAGTACGCCTACCAGAAGGGCGCGGCCACCCTGCTCGATCTGCTGGATGCGGAGCGCAGCTATCGTGCCACCCAGCTCGCTTACCGCGACGCGCTGGCCTCGTACATGACCGCGGTGGAGCAACTGCGCGCCGCCATCGGAACCAGGAGTCTCCCATGAGAGACCTTCGTAAACTACGCCTCGGAGCCGCGGCGCTGGCCTTGCTCGCGCTGGCCGGCTGCTCGTCGGACAAGAAGACGCAGCCCTCGGCGCCCTCGAATTCCAAGTCCGCGCCAACCGGAGGCCCGCGCCTCTTCACCGTGCCCGCCGACCAGATGTCGCACGTGCAGCTGGTTACGCTGCAGACCACCGACATGCAGCGCGTCCTGCAACTTCCCGGCACGGTGGCTTACAACCAGTTCACCACCACGCCGGTGATTTCCCAGGTCAGCGGCAAGGTGGGGCGCATCGTCGTCGTGCCCGGACAGACGGTGAAGGCGGAGGAGCCGTTGCTCTACGTCAGCAGCCCGGACTTCGCCCAGCTTCGTTCCAGCTACATCAAGGCCCGCGACGCCCACGAGCTGGCGCACAAAAATTACGTTCGCTCGCAGGATCTGTACCAGCACCATGCCATCGCCGAGCGCGATGTGCAGGCGGCCGAATCCGCCGAAGTCCAGGCGCAGGCCGATCTGGAAGCGGCGGAGCAGTCGCTGCGCATCGTCGGCGCCAACCCGGACAGCATCATGCGGGCGCGCGGCGCGGAGGTCGCGGTCACCGCGCCGATTGCGGGCGAAGTCGTCGAGCGCCTGGTCGCTCCCGGGCAACTGCTGCAGGGCGGAAATACGCAGTGCTTCACCATCTCCAACATGAGCAACGTGTGGGTGATGGTCAACGTGTACCAGGAGGACCTGCAGTACGTGCACGTCGGCGATCCCGCGGCTATCCGCAGCGATGCCTATCCGAACACCTTCCACGGAAAGATTTCCTATCTCGGCGCCGCGCTCGATCCGGCGACGCGCACCCTGCAGGCGCGCGTGGTCACCGACAATCCCGGCGAGAAGCTCAAAAAGGACATGTACGTCACCGTGACCGTGGTCGCGGGGACCATCCGCAACACCCTGGCGGTGCCGGACGCGGCGGTGTTGCGCGACGCGGAGAATGAGCCCTTTGTGTACGTCGAAGCGGCGCCGGGACAATTCGCCCAGCGCAGCGTGAAGCTGGGGCAGGCCTATGGGGGCAAAACGCAGGTGGTGGCGGGATTGCAGGCGGGCGACAAGGTGGTCGGCGACGGCAGCCTGTTCCTGCAATTCCAGAATTCGCTGCAGCAATAGACGACCATGATCCATCGCATCGTTCAACTCGCACTGCACCAGCGCTTCCTGATGGTGGTGCTGGCGGCCGCCATCGCCGTCGCGGGAGCGATTTCG
>DASUBK010000115.1:0-5724 GCA_035763305.1 Terriglobales bacterium
GCGCTGGGCCTCCTGCTCCTGCTCTGCTGCGGAATTGCCGGGGCGCAGCCTGACTGGGCGTCGCGCGACTTGCGCATCCAAATTCCGTTCGCGTTCATCGTCAACGACCATTCCCAGCCCGCCGGCACTTACGATTTCACCTTCTCTCGCAAGCTGTTTGATCCTCTGATGATGGTCGGGCCGAAAGGCAACAGGGAACGACTATCGGTCTCGCATACCGAGGACACGCGGGCGATCACCAAGCTCGTCTTCCACAAATATGGCAACGAGCACTTTCTCGCTGAGGCGTATCACGCCGCCGGAGGCGGCAAAATCCTTACCATGTGCAAGCGGGAGAAGGAGCTAAGGAAAGCAGGACCGCCGGAAATTATCGAGGTGGCTTCGCCTGCGGCGGAAGCGAAGAAGTAGGCAAATCGCAGGGCCGACGCGCAGCTTTACTTGCTGCCAAAGCCTTTGCGGCACTGGCGGCTATAGCGGGATAATGCGTCTTCGATTACCGGGTAGGCGCTGCCCGCCGGTGTGACCTCATCGACCTCCACGGCTTTCCCCTCCAGTTGCTTGTAGTCCTGGAAGAAGCGTCGCAGCATCAGCATGCGGTGCGCCGGCATGTCGCGCGCGTCATGGTAGGAATTGAATTCCGGGTCGCCGGTGGCCACGGCGATGATCTTGTGGTCCTTCTTGCCGGCATCGATCATGGTCATCAGCCCGATGGCGCGGGCGTGAATGATGGTCAGCGGCGCCACCGCCTCCTGGCAGAACACCAGCACGTCCAGCGGATCGTCGTCCTCCGCCAGCGTCTGCGGGATGAAGCCGTAATTCGCCGGGTAATACACCGCGGAGTACAGCACGCGATCCAGCTTGATCAGCCCGCTGTCCTTGTCCAACTCGTACTTCACGCTGGAGCCGAAGGGAATCTCGATGATGGTGTTGAATTCCTGGGGAATCTCCGATCCCGGAGTGACGTCGTGCCAGGCGTGGATCATGTCCGGTGGGACGTGGATTCGCCCGACATGGTTGGCGCGACCAACAACAATTCAACACGGAGGCACGGAGACAGGGAGGGCAAGAAAGAACGAACCGCTGATTTCCGCTGATTTCCGCTGATTTTCCCAAAGAGTGGAACTACGATCAGCGTCGATCGGCGAAATCAGCGGTTCTGGCTCTTATCCGTTCCTCCGTGTCTCCGTGTCTCCGTGTTGACAGATCTATGGCACCGCCGCCAGCGTGGTCTGCAGGATGTCCTCCACCGCAGCGATCGCCGTGTCCAGTTCCTCGTCGGCGGTGTAGAAGTGCGGCGACAGGCGCACGCCCGCGGCCGGACGGTAATCTACCAGCACATTGCGCCGCAGCAGCTCGCGGCATACCTGCTCCGAGTGCGGCATCTCGATCGACACCGTCCCTGCGCGCTGCTCCGGATCGCGCGGCGTGTTCACCTTCCAGCCCCGCTGCTCGGCCAGTTGCATCAATTTCGCCGTCTGCCGCTTCGATTTGGCGCGAATGCGCTCGATGCCTACTTCTCCTACGATCTTCACTCCCGGCCGCGCCGCGTACAACGCCGGCACATTGGGCGTGCCGTTCATGAAGCGGTACTGCCCTTGAGCGTAGTGCTGTTCGCCGATGGCAAAAGCGAACGGATGCTCGTGCGCCACCCATCCGGTCAGCGTGGGACGAAGCTGCTTCGCCAGGTCGGGACGCACGTACAGGTAGGCCACGCCCGGCCCGCCGCACAGCCACTTCAGCACTCCACCGGTGGCGAAGTCCACAGTCCACGCCGCCACGTCCACCGGCACAGTGCCCAGCGACTGTAAAGTGTCCAGCACCACCAGCGCTCCCACTTGGTGGGCTCGCTCCACGATCGCCTTGGCGTCATTGATGAACGCGCTGCGAAACACCACGTGCGAAACTGGCACCAGCAGCGTCTCTTCGTCAATCGCCTCCAGCAGGCGCTCCAGCGGAACGTGGACGCCGTCGGTGGGCACCATGTGGACGCGCGCGCCCCGCTCCCGCTGCGCGTTCCAGAAGTACATCACCGAGGGAAAGTTCATGTCGCTGTAGACGATTTTGTTGCGCTTGCCGGTGAAGTCGAAGCAGGAGGCGATCTGCGCCTGGCACACGGTCACGTTCTGGTGCGCGCACACCGAGCCGCGCGGCGCGTTCATCAGCGCGCCAATCTCGTCGCCGACCTCCGCCGCCAGCATCCACCACTTCTCTTCCCAGGCGCGCACCCCGCGATGCGCCCAAGTATCCGCGTACTCATGCATGGCGTCGTAGGTGGCGCGCGGCATGGCGCCCAGCGAGTTGCTGATCAGGTACGTAGTCTCGCCCAGGATGGGGAATTCGGCGCGGTAGCGCAGCAAATCGTCCATGGTGCAGGCATTGTATGGCGGCCGGCGTCGAACGCCAACTGGCCGTCCCGCCATCAGCCCGCCAGGGACCGTGTACGCTGGCCACGCCGTACTGTACGCCCGTATGCTGCTCCGTCGCTTTGCCGCGCCCATAGTGCTATCGAAGAAGACACCAGTCTCACAAATGATTTCCTGCGCCTGAAAAGGATTTCGTGGGAGAGCACGGCTTTCCGAGCCGATGCTGGTCGCATCGTGGGAGGGCACGGCTTCAGCCGTGCCGTTACGGGCCGCGTAGAGTAGGGCTTTAGCGCCTGAGGGTCTCCGCCGGAATATGAAACACTCCTTTGTAATCGTTGCCATCATGGCTGCCGCCGCATGCCAGGTCTCAGCCGAGGACTACGGCAAGGTCACCGCCACCAAAGTCGCCGACGGCGTGTACCTTTTTTCGACCAGCCGCTACGGCGATGTCGGTTTCTGCGGCAACGTCATCGCCATCGTCTCCTCCGACGGCGTGGCGCTCTTCGACAGCGGCGGCACGCCCGCCACGGCGCGCGAGATCCTGCGCCAGTTGCGCACCTTCACCTCCCAGCCGGTGCGCTATCTCGTCAACTCGCACTGGCATTGGGACCATTGGGGCGGCAACCAGGCCGTCCGCCAGGCGTTTCCCCAAGTGCAGATCATCGCTCACGAGAAGACGCGCGAGCAGATGATCCAGGTGGGCGTGCCCTGGAACGCTCCCGGGCTGGAGCGCGACCTGCCGAACTACATCGAAGGCGTGCGCGCCCGCGCCTCCAAGGCCTCAGGACCCGAGGGCGCGCACCTGCGCGAACTGCTGCACGCCGATGACGACTTTCTGCGCGAGAAGCGCTTGGTCACCTACACCTTCCCCTCGACGACTTTCACCGACGCCCTGACGCTGCGCATGGGCGAGCGGGAAATCCAGGTGCGGCACGCGCGCGGCATCACCGCCAGCGACACCTACGTTTACCTGCCCAAGGAAAAGCTGCTGATCACCGGCGATCTGGATGTCGCCCCCATTCCCTTCGCGGTGGGTGGAACCTATCCCGCGGACTGGATCGCGAAACTACAGGAATTTGTCGCTCTGCAGCCGGCCCTCATCCTTCCCGGCCACGGGGAGGCGCAGCACGACACGTCGTACCTGCAGGCGATGTCCAAGGTGTTCGAGGCGGTGCGCAATGACGTGGCCGCGGCACGCACCAGGGGACTGACGCTGGAAGCCACCGAAAAGGAACTGGGAACGAAAGCCGCGCAATACGCCGCCATGCTGGGTTTGAAGGAGGACGCCACCGCCACCTTCCAAGGCTACTTTCTCGAGGTGTTCATTCGCCGCGCCTACCGCGAGCAGGAGCATCCGCTGGGCGATGAGCCGACGTCGTAAATCGGCCATCGGAAATCGGCAATTCTAGGATTGTCCGGAAATTTTGAGGCGCAGCTCCTCCGGAATACGGTCGCGGACCTGGGCGGGCAGGCGATCGTGCACGCGGGTGGCAGCGAGGCGGGCCGCGTCGGCCATCACCAGCGGTGCCGGAGTGGCCACCGCCACAGCCAGCCAGATCAGCGCCGACATGGCGAATCCGCCCAGCGCCACCAACTCCAGCACGAATGCGTGGCGCGGCTCAAAATGCAGGATGGCCCCAAAGGCCAGCAGGAAGACGAACGCCGATGCCGAGGCGAGCACAATCAGCGCGACGTCAATGGTGCGGTGCAGCCGCTGGCGTCCGCGGCAGGCGGCGCACTCGCGAAAATGCTGTTCATAGTCGCCGGCCATCTCCGGCGCCAGGCCGGAAATATCGTACCGCCAGCCCGCCAGGATGGACCCCACGACCCGATCGGTGCACTCGGTTTTCATTCTTACTCGATCTAAACCCGCATCGCCGGCAGCGGTTGCGTTTGCGACGCCAGCAGCAGCCGGTTCTGCCACAGGGTGGAACGCGTTCCCAGCGCGCGCTCGGCGGCCCGGCGCGCCAGCTCGGGAAGGTTATTCTGCTCCGATAGATGCCCCAGCACGAGAAACGATGCACTACCATCATAGTCGCCGGCCAGGAAATCGGCGAGCGCATCGTTCGACAAATGCCCCACCCGGCTCATCACCCGCTGCTTGACCGACCACGGATACGGCCCGCCGCGCAGCATTTCCAGATCGTGATTGGCCTCGATCAGCAGCGCGTCGCAGCCTCGCAAATGGTCCGCCACGCTGGCCGGAACATACCCCAGGTCGGTGGCGATGGCGATCTTCACTCCTTCGGCACGGAAGGCGAAGCCCACCGGATCGACGGCATCGTGCGGGATGGTAAACGGCAGGATGCCGATATCCCCAATGCAGAAGGGCGAGCCGGCGGCGAAATGCTCCACCCGCGGAAGCTCGGATTTCGATTCGTACTTGTCGCGCGCCCAGCGGCGAAATGCCTGGTAGGTCGCGCCGGTGAGATAGACCGGAACCTTCAGCTTGCGCGCCAGCGCGGCCAGGCCGTTCACGTGGTCGGAGTGCTCGTGGGTAACCACGATGGCGGAAAAGCTGCTGCAGTCCTCGCCCACCTCGCGCAGACGCTTGAAGGTTTCGCGCGCCGACAGGCCGGCATCCACCAGCAGCCGCGTCGAGGAAGTCGCCAGCACGCTGCAATTTCCCCGGCTCCCGCTGGCCAACACCGTGAGCGACACCGCCATGCAGCGAGCATAGCCGTTGCTTTACTGATTCGGGAGTAACAAGAGAGTAACGATGGGCGCGGAAATTTCGGAAAACGGAAGAAAAACCATTTCCGAATGCCGAGTGCCGAATGCCGAATCCCTACTATTTGGGTCGGACCGCGCGCGACCTCGCGCGCAATCTCGGTCAGACGAAAGTGACCTGTGCGTGCCAACCTCGCTGGAACGCCGGAGGCACGCCACCGCCCCGGAGGGACGGCTTACTTCGAGGGAAACAGGATCCCCACCGCGCGCCGCAGCAGCGCCCCGCCGTAGGCGCACATCATCGCCGGCACCAGGGAGATAAACGATCCCGCCACCGCCCCGCGCAACGGGTGCCAGCGCGAAAGGTAGCTCAGGAACTCCGCCGCCGGCAGGCACAACCCCACGATGAGCGCCCACCGCCATGGCCGCTGCGGCCGCCACACCGCCAGAAACAAGGTGAACGCCGAGACCAGCAGCAGCGACAGATCGCGCAACTCAATTTGCGTCCACCCAGCAATCGCTCCCAAGACACACGCCGCGATGTAGCAACGCGTATCGCGGGCCGCTGTCGAAGTCGCCGGCTCTGGGACTGGTGCGGTGGCCATCCCCCCTAGTGTAAATCGCCGAGCGGAAGCTCGGCCCGATCCCCCGATCACCCGATTCTTTTACTTCTGCTGCGCGTAATCATAAA
>DASUBK010000116.1:0-5956 GCA_035763305.1 Terriglobales bacterium
ACGTTGCGCATTGCCTGGCGCACCGCACCTGCGCCGTCGCCGGCGGCGTGCGCCCGCCACGCTTCGCTGAGTTGCGTGCCGATCCGCAGCGAAGGATTCAACGACGAGAGCGGGCTCTGCAGTACCAGGCCGATTTCACGGCCGCGCAGCGAGCGCATCTCCCGCTCCGAGGCCTGCATCAGGTCGCGGCCGCGGAGCACGATGGCGCCGCTTGCCTTGCCGCCCTTCAGTCCCAGCAGCCGCAGGATGGAAAGCGCAACCGTGCTCTTGCCGGAGCCGCTGTGCCCGATCAGGCCCATCACCTCGCCCTCGCCAACCTCGAGTTCGAGGTCGCGCAGGACGCCCGGCTTGGTGGCGTAATCCACCGACAGGCGCAGCGACAGTAGGGGCGTATTCATTGGCGGGCCGCCGCGACTTCCTGGCTGAGCTTCAGCCGTTCGATGTTCCAGTAGGTCTGCGGCCGCAGCACCACCGGCACCTCACCCTGGAGCGAGGTCGAGATCGCGGCCAGCGCATCTTTGTTCACGAGATAAATGAAGGGAACCTGGTCGGCCACAATCTCCTGCACCCGGTCGAAGGCGGCTTTGCGCACCGCGAAGTCGGTCGACGACGCCTGCCGCTGCATGAGCTTGTCGAGTTCCGCTTCCCAGGGGGTGGCGGGAGTCTTTTCCCGCGGGTTCCACTGGTGATTGTCCCCGGAGCTGAGCCAGACATTCATCTGCGCGTTGGGATCGAGCTCCACATTGGTGAGTCCCAGCAGGCAAGCCTCGTAGTTGAAAGATTGCGTGATGCGCTCGATCAGCGAGGGAAAATCCAGTGCCACCACGTTGACCTTCATGCCGATATTGCCCAGGTCCTGCTGGATCATGGCCACCATGCGCTCGCGGTACTTGTTGCCGGCGTTGGTGACGATGGAGAACTCGACCTCGTGCCCGGCGCGATCGCGCAGCACGTTGTTGTCGAGATGGAAGCCGTCCTGCTGCAGGCGTTGCAGCGCGCCGGAAGGGCTGAAGGGAATCGGCTTCAGCTTCTGGTCGAACCAGATCTTGTTGGCGGCGGAAATCGGTCCCATCGCCGGCACGGCGTGGCCGCTGAACGCCACCCGCGCCAGGTCGGCGCGGTTGATCGCCTCGGAAACGGCGCGGCGGAAATTCTGCGAGCGGAACCAGTCGAGCTTGTAGGCCGGGATGGGCGAGTTCGGCACCTGGTTGAACCACATCTGCTCGGTGTCGAGCGAGGGGCCGGAGTCGCGCACCAGCGCCGGCGACGCCTGGCCGATGCGGTCGTAGTATTCGGAATCGATGGAGTTGATCAGGTCAATCTCGCCGCGGCGGAAGCGCAGCGCCTCGATGTCCTGATTGGGCTGGATGTCGAGCCGCACCGAATCCAGATACGGAAGCTGATGCCCGCTGTCGTCTTTCTTCCAGTAATTGGGATTGCGCTTGAGCAGGACGTACGATCCGGCCTTGTAGTCGGCCAGGTAAAACGGCCCCAGAGCCGCCTTCTCTTTTTGCGGCGACTTGGCCGACATGATCGCCACCTGGTCGAACATGCGGTCCAGGCCCACCACCGGCGCGGGAAAAGCGATGCTGACGCGAGTCGGCGAGACGACTTTGACGGCGACCTCGCCGGGTCCGGAGCGGAAGGCGTCGCCGGTGGGAGAGTGCAGGCTGGGATCCATCATCTGGCGGACGGTGTAGGCGACGTCGTCCGCGGTGAATGGCGTTCCGTCGGAAAAGAACACGTGGTCGCGCAGGTTGAAGGTGATGCTGCGGCCGTCCTTGCTGAGCTGCCACGACGACGCCAGTTCGGGTTCGGGGCGCTGGGTCAGGCGGTTGACGCGCACCAGCACGCCGCCGGTGAGATAGCGAATGGTTTCCGACGAGTCGTCAGCCACCAGCAGGGGATTGAAGGTCTTCGGCTCGGAGCGGATGCAGAAGCGCAGCTCGCCCCCGGTCTGGGCCCAGCAGGCGGCGGAGAGAATGAGGACGACGAAAGCGCGGAAGAATGTCTTGCGGGGGCTCATGCGGTGACCTCAGGATTGCGGGAAAGCAACAGCTGAAAACTGGTGACCACCACCACCAGCAGCAGCAGCGGGACCAGCTTCCAGTACTCGCCGGAGAAGGTGGCAAAGTCTTCGAGTTCGCGCAGCAGGCTGCCCCACGAAGGAAGCGGCTCGGCCACGCCCAGCCCGAGGATGCCGAGGTTCGCTTCGGTGAGGATGAAGACGGGAATCGAAATCCAGAACTGCGCCAGCAGCACGGGGCGGAGGTTGGGCAGCACGTGGATCATCAGCAGGCGCGCGGGGCGGATTCCCGAGGCGCGCGCCAGCAGCACGAACTCCGAATCGCGCATGCCCGCGGCGCCGGCGCACACGATGCGCGCCGCGGCCGCCCAGCCCAGCAGGCCGAGCAGCGCGAAGGTCACAATCACCGACTCAGCGGGAGAAACGTTCAGCGGCAACAACGCGCGCACGGTGATCAGCAGGAACAGCCACGGCAACGACAGGAAAAGATCGGTGAAGGCCATGGACAGCTTCTGCCACGCGCCGCCGGCGAATCCGGCGAATCCGCCGATCACGCCCGCCAGCAGCGTGGAAAGCAGCGCGGCCGCGGGCGCCAGCAGCAGCGAAACGCGAGTGCCGTAGAGAATGCGGGAAAAGCGGTCGCGGCCCAGGGCGTCGGTCCCCAGCAGGTGGGCGCGGGTCGGAGGCGAATTTGGCGCTTCGCGGAACTGGGTCGCGTAGCCGGCGGGAGCGATGAAACCGGCTCCCATGCTGGTCAGCACAACCAGCAGCAGCAGCGCGAGCGAGATGCGGCGAATCCTGTTCATGCGGCACGCGGGCGAAACGATTCGTTAAGCACGTCGGAAGTCATGTTGGCGGCCAGCGTCACTACGGTGACCACCACGGTCAGCGTGACCAGCAAGGGCAGATCCCGGCCCATCGCCGCCTGCCACGCCAACTGGCCGATGCCCGGGATGGCGCACAGCGCCTCGATGGGAATGCTGGCGCCGAGCGCGAGACTCACCGACACCCCCGCCAGCGCGGTGATCTGGCCGGCGCTTACCGGCAACACGTGCCAGAACAACACGCGCAGCTCGCTGATGCCTTTGGCTCGGGCGGTCAGGACGTGCGGCAGATCATAACTGTGGTCCAGCAGGTTGCGGGAGACGGAAAACACCTTAGGAAATACCACTAGAGCGATGGCCAGGAAGGCGGGCGCGCGCAGCACCACGAAGGCCAGCGCCAGCACCGCCGAAGGAATACACAGCAGCCCGCCGGCCAGAGCCACCGAAGCGAGCCGCAAGCCGGTGCGGGGAATCAGCGCGCCGGCGAAGGCGCAGGCCAGAGCCAGCGTCCAACCCAGCAGCACGCCGCCGCCCACCAGGCGCGCGGTCACCGGAATGCGCTCCGCCATCAACTGCCGGACGGGCCGGTTGAGCAGTTGCGATTGTCCCAGGTCGCCGTGCAGCGCGGCGCCCAGATAATGTGCATAGAAGCGGGCAATATTGCGGTTCTGCTCGCGCGAGGCCCGCATCGCTGCGACGGTCTGATGGCTGAGGCGGCTGTCCAGTTGGGACTCGTCCGCGTCGAAGCCGGGGGCCATGCGCACCAGGGTAGCGGCGAGAAAGGCGCCGATCACGATGGTGAGCAGCATGGTCGCGGCGTGGCGGCCGATACGCAGGACAGACACGGCGCACTCCCGCTAGTTCACCCGCGCGGACAGGGACGCGGGGAAGTTCAGCACATTGTTGCGCTGGTGATGGTCGCGTTTGACACTGTACATGCGCCGGTCGGCCTCGGCCAGTAACTGTTCGGCGTCGCTGCCGTCTTGATCGAAGAAGGCGAAGCCGCTGCTGACGGAGAGCTTGGCGTCGCCCGCCACCGCCAGCCCCGCCATGCGGGCAATGTCGTCGGCACGCGCAGCCTTGTCCTGCGCGGCTTCGGGATTGAGCCCGGGAGCGACGATCACGAACTCGTCGCCGCCCATGCGGGCCACGTAGTCGTACTCGCGGCACACCTCGCGCAGGCCCTGCGCGAACAGGCGCAGCACCTTGTTGCCTTCCAGGTGGCCGAAGCGGTCGTTGATGGACTTGAATCCGTTCAGGTCGCACACCATGATGCCGACCGTCGCCCCGGTGCGCTTGCAGCGGGCAATTTCGCTGTCCAGGTGCAGGAACAGGGAGCGCGCGTTGGGCAGCCCGGTGAGATAGTCGGTGGTGGCCGACGACTGAGCCTGCTGGAAGCGCAGCGCGTTCTCGATGGAGAAGCCGATCTTGGAGTTGATGGCCATCACCACGCGCAGGTGTTCCTTGTTGAAGGCATCGGCCTCGCTGCGATACAGGGTCAAGGCGCCGATCACGCCGCTCAAGCCTTCCAGCGGCACCGACAGCGCCGAGCGCAGGGTGCTGAACTTCGTCGGATTGTTCAGGTAGCCCGGCTCCACCGAGGGCACGCCATTCAGGATGGGCTTGTGGTTCTGCACCACCCAGCCGGAGAGTCCCTGTCCCACGGGGATGCGCAGCGAATTGAAAAGGCGGAAGTCTTCGCCAGTCACGTGACGCGGCACCAGCACGTCGCCATCGATGATCCAGATGACCAGCGAGTCGTAAGGCACCAGCTTGCGCAGGCGCGCTGAGACCACCGACAGCGTATCTTCCACGCTGAGCGAGTTGCCGAGATCGTGGGAAAGCTCGAACAGCGTCTGCGCTTCCTGCCGCGCGGAAGCGATGGAAGCCAGGAAGTCCGTCTCGGTGTGGCGATGGCCTTCGGTTTCGAAGCCCGCGTCGGGAGCCGCGCCGCGTTGCACCGTAATGCCGGTGTTGGTAAGCGAGAGCGACTCCACGGAAGGTTCGGAGTGAGCCATCTTCTCCAACTCGATGTAACGCCGCTCCAGGATCTCCACCACCTTGGGATCGAAGTCGCGTCCGGCCAGGGCGGCGACATAGGTCATCGCCTGGTCCAGGGGTAGGGCGCGGCGATACTGGCGGTCCGAAGCCAGCGCGTCCAGGCAGTCCACCGCCGACAGGATGCGCGCCGCCAGCGGAATCTCTTCCGCCTTGAGCCCGTCGGGATATCCCGAGCCGTCCCACTTTTCGTGGTGCGAGCGCACGATGGGCGCCACTGGGTAGGGGAAGTTCACACGCTCCAGAATCTCCGCCCCGACCGAGGGGTGGATCTTCATTTTTTCGAATTCTTCCGCGGTCAGACGCCCGGGCTTGTTGATGATGTGCTCCGGCACCGCCAGCTTGCCGATATCGTGCAGCAGCGCGGCGGCCTTCAGGGCTTCCAGTTCGGCGTCGAGCAGGCCCAACTCCTTGCCGATCTCCACCGCGTACACGCGCACGCGTTGCAGGTGATCGTGGGTGGTGTGGTCCTTGGCGTCAATGGCCAGCGCCAGCGCTTCGATGGTGCGCAGGTGCAGCGCCGCGATGTCTTCGACGTGGCGCTTTTCGTCTTCCAGGCGGCCCAGGTACAGGCGATAGGAGCGGTAAATCCAGTACACCACCGGCAGCACCAGCAGCGAAGTCTGCCAGCTGACGTAATGATTGACGTAGCTGACCAGTCCGGCCACGCCGGCGCCCACCAGGTAATAGGGGAACGACCAGAAATAGCATTCCTTCCAGATCTTGCGGAACGACTTCTCCTCCGCCAGCGAGATCACCACCGCCACCGGAACGGTGTTGGTGACGAAGTACGCGCAGGCGGCGACCAGCAGCAGCAGCGGCGTGCTGCCGTGCAGCAGCGGCCGGAAGCGGGAGTACGCCAGGTAGGAGGCGGCAATCGCGGGCGCCATCATGCCGGCCACGTTGAACAGCACGTGGATCGGCTTGACCCGGTTCTGCACCCGCCAGTAGCACTGGGCCAGGGTCGCGGCGCATCCCAGCGCCAGCGTCTCCGGAAACGACAGCTCCAGGATGCCGATGAGGATGAACAGGAAGTTCACCGACATGG
>DASUBK010000117.1:0-3702 GCA_035763305.1 Terriglobales bacterium
AGACGTTAGAAGGACCGACGCGCGCGCATCATCATCGTGGCCCGGAGCGACGGCTCCAACCAGAGGCCGGATACATTTGCGCAGACTGTGTTTTTCGTTGGGTTTCTTCTTGGCGGCCCGCGGCGGACCATACATTATCACAAGTTAGGCAATCTGCACTGCCAGCGGTGCACAATCGCAACTACTCCTCGCCCCGCCGCCGCGCTGCCTTGTCACACTCATCCGTGATCCACCTCACTGCGCCCCGCCGCCCCATGGCCCTAGCATGATCATGGGTCATTAGGCCCGCGAGCCGCCTCCCCGCGGCTCTTCGTTCTTTCTCAGCTTGTTCCGCACACCGCGGCCGGCATCCTCCGATGTCGGCCGCGTCCCGTTTTGGGAACGATGGCCCACGATATATCGTGCCCAACTTGTTGATTTCTCGAAGGAGGTCCCCCCGGGGGTACCCAGTCCGATGCACAAAACCGACTTCGCCAACCAGGCCCCGCGCTGCTGCCACCTCAAGGCCAACGGCGACACCTGCCGCGCCGCCGCCCGCCGCGGCGCCCGCTACTGCGTCTTCCACGAAAACGCCCACTTCCCCCGCCCCAACTACGAAATTCCCTTCGTCGAGGATGGCGCCTCGCTCCTCCACGCCGTCTCCCAGGTCATTCGCGCCCTGCACGACAAGGCTCTCGACACCAAGACCGCCGCCGTCACCCTCTACGCCCTCCAGATCGCCTCCGGCGCCCTCAAGCGCTACTCCGCCGAACAGCAGGCCATCGACTACGCCCACGAGGCCGCCCACCAGCACTCCCTCGCCCAATACCTCATCGACCAGCTCGACCTCGAACCCGAAGAAGAAAGCAACGCCGCCGAGGAAGCCCGTTTCCGCGCCGAAGCCGACGCCTGGCACGCCAAGCTCAACCCATCCCACGTGGCACAGCCGCCCTCGGCTGTGCGCGAGAAAATCCACTCTGATGGAGCGAGCACGCCCGCAAGCTCGTCCGCTGGAGCGAACGCGCCCTCGCGTTCGTCCGTGATCCCCGAAATCAAAGCCTGCGCTGACTCTGTCTTCTTTACTCCCTCCGCGTCCTCTGCGTTGGATGTTCTTCCGCCTTGCGCGCGAGGTCGCGCGCGGTCCAAACGACAACGAGAGACGAGCAACGAAAGACGAGCGACGAGTAACGAGCGACGACCAAGGACGGCCATTGCATCCCGCTCTGCCCGGAGCGTACCCTGTGCGGCTATGAAATTCGCGCTTCGCTGCCTCGCCGCACTCCTGATCGTCGCTCCGCTCTTCGCCGCGCCCAACTATCCCGCGCCCAAGGAAGGCGACTTCACCCTCAAGGACTTCCACTTTCGTAGCGGCGAGACGTTGCCCGAGTTGCGCATCCATTACTTGACCCTCGGCACGCCGAAGAAGGACGCGTCCGGCAAGGTCACCAACGCCGTGCTCATCCTGCACGGCACCGGCGGCAGCGGGCGCCAGTTCCTCAACCCGGTCTTCGCCGAGGTGCTCTTCGGCCCCGGCCAACTGCTGGATGCCACCAAGTACTTCATCATCCTGCCCGACAACATCGGCCACGGAAAATCCAGCAAGCCGAGCGACGGCCTGCGCATGAAGTTTCCCAAGTACGACTACGACGATATGGTCAAGGCGCAGCACGACCTGCTCACCGGCGGCCTCGGCGTCAATCACCTGCGCCTGGTGATGGGCACCTCCATGGGCTGCATGCATTCCTGGGTGTGGCTGGAGGCGTATCCCGACTTCATGGACGCCGCCATGCCGCTGGCCTGCGAGCCGGTACAGATCGCCGGGCGCAATCGCATCTGGCGCAAGGCGATCCTCGACGCCATTACTACCGACCCGGAGTGGAAGAACGGCGACTACACCCGGGAGCCGATGGTCGGGCTGCGCGACGCGGAGTACTGGCTGCTGCTGGCGGGCAGCGCGCCGGTGTACTGGCAGAAGCAATATCCCACCCGCGAGGCGGCGGAAAAATTCGCTACGACCTACGTGGATGCGCGTGCCAAGGCGATCGACGCCAACGACACGCTGTACCAGTTCGATTCCTCACGCAATTACGACCCATCGCCGAATCTGGAAAAAATCGTGGCGCCGGTGATGTTCGTGAATTCGGCCGACGACTTCATCAATCCGCCGGAACTGGGTATTCCCGAGCGCGAGATCAAGCGCGTCAAGCGCGGCAAGTACGTGCTCATCCCCATCGGCCCCGATACCCGCGGCCACGGCACGCATACCATCGCCAAAGTCTGGCAGCAGTACCTGGCGGAGTTGCTGAAGGAGTCGGAGAAGTAGTGTGTTCGTGTGAGAGTGTGTTGGTGTGTTCGGGAAGAGGTATTTCAGTATGTCAGTCGCTCAGTATCTCGACTCGAAAGGAAGATTTGCAGCCGTGAGAAACTCCGGCATCGAGGTAGTGACACACTGAGCTACTGAGATACGATTCTTCTTACCACGCGATCAGCACCCGCAAATCGCGCACGTTGTTTCCTGTCGGCCCAGTTTCGATGGCATCGCCCAGCGCCTGGAAAAACGAGTACGAATCAAACTTCGCCAGCGCCTGCAGCGGATCCAGTCCCAGCGCGCGCGCCCGCTCGGCAGTGGTTCCGTCGACCACCGCGCCTGCCGCGGGACTGTTGCCGTCCACGCCGTCGGTGCCGCAGCTGAGCACGGCGATGTTCTCGCCCGCGATCTTCTCCGCGCAGTAGAGCGCGAAGTGCTGATTGCGCCCGCCCACGCCGCCCTCGTTGACCTTCACCGTGATCTCGCCGCCGGAGATGAGGCAGGCGCGCGATACGCCGCGGCGCATTTCGCGCACCCGCTGCAGGAGGTAGTCCGCGGCTCGCGCGTAATCCCAGTCGTCGCAGCTGCTGTCCACGTCGGCGGCGAAGCCGCTCTCCGCCGCCTTCGCGGCCGCCGCGCGCACCGCCACCTCGTTGGACAGGATCGGCCACCAGCGCGAGCGCGCGAACGCAGGATGGTCCGACTTCGGCGTCTCCACCAGCGCGCGCCCGCGGAATAACTCCGCCACCGGCGCGGGAAAGCGCTCGATGAGTTCATGCTTGGCCGCGACACGGTAGCAATCGTCCACCGTGCTGCTGTCGGGCATGGTCGGCCCGGAGGCGAGCGAGTCCAGCGCGCCGTCAGGGACGTCGGAGACGAGAATCGAGACTTGCTGTGCGGGCGCGGCGGCCATCGCCAGCCGTCCGCCCTTCACCGCCGAAAGATGCTTGCGAATGGCGTTGATGGCCGTGATGGGCGCGCCGGAGAGCACCAGCGCCTCGTACGTCGCCTTGAGTTCCGCCAGCGTGATCTCGGCGTCAAGGGGGAATTCGGCCAGCGATGAGCCGCCGCCGCTGATGAGATAGAGCACCAGCGCCTGCTCGTCCAGACCGGTGACGCGCCGCAGCAGCGCCCGTCCCGCGCGCAGCGATTCCTGGTTGGGCACCGGATGGCCGCCCTTGAAGTAGCGGAAGTTGGGCAACTGGTGGGCGGGATCGGTGGGCGCGACGATGATGCCTTCGACGAGTTCGCCGACTTGTTCGACCAGCGCTTCCGCCATGGTGTGCGCGGCTTTGCCGATCGCCAGCACCTGCACGTTGCCCTGCGCGGTCAGGGGGTAGAGGTCTTCGCAGATGCGCAGCGTGCCGTGCTGGTACTCGACGTGGCGCTCGAAGGCCGCCGGAACCTGGCAGTGG
>DASUBK010000118.1:0-4261 GCA_035763305.1 Terriglobales bacterium
AGCTGGAATGACTTGTGGTGCTGTCCCGGCGCTTCATTCGGCATTCGGCATTCGACATTCGGCATTGAGATAGCCGAGAGGATGGAAAATGCCGAATCCTCAATACTCCGCCATGACTTGCTTCGCCGATCCGCTCTTCAGTCGGCATTCGGCACTCGGCATGCGACATTGAGATAATGGAATCGGTGGCCTTAGGGATTTACATCTCGGTGCCGTTCTGCCGCACCAAGTGCACCTTCTGCAACTTTGCCTCCGGCGTGGTGGGCAAAGCCGTGTACGCGCGCTACGTGGACCGGGTGTGCGACGCCCTGTGGCGCGCCCCGGCCATCGCCGCCGAGGTGGGGGGAGAGTTCGAGCGCGCGGCGGATTCGGTCTACCTCGGCGGCGGAACGCCTACGGTGCTCGAGCCGGAGCAGTTGCGGCGGCTGTTTGCGGCTGTCGACGAAGCCTTTGACGTCGCGCCGGGTGCCGAGATCACGGTGGAATGCGCGCCGGGCACCTTGACGCCGGCGGTCATCGAAAATCTGCAGCGCTGTGGCGTCAACCGGGTCAGTCTGGGCGTGCAGTCGTTCGTAGATCAGGAGGCGGCGAGCGTCGGCAGGCTGCATTCGCGCGCCATCGTGCTGGAGGAGTTGGCGCGGCTGCGCGCGGCCGGGATTTCCAACATCAGCATCGACCTGATTGCCGGGTTGCCGCACCAGACGGAGGCAAGCTGGCGCTATTCACTGCAGGAGACGCTGGCGACCGGGGTCCCGCATGCCAGCGTGTACATGCTGGAGGTCGACGAGGACTCGCGGCTGGGCCGGGAGTTGATCGCCGGCGGAACGAAGTACCACGCCCACTTCGTTCCCGACGACGACGCCACGGCGGAGTTCTACCTGCAGGCATGCGAGACGCTTTCTGGAGGTGGGGTAGAGCAGTACGAGATCTCGAATTTCGCGCGTGCCGGGATGGAGTCGCGGCACAACCTGAAGTACTGGACGCGACAACCGTATCTGGGCTTTGGAGTGGACGCGCATTCGATGTTGCGGGTGTCGTCGCCAGGAGTGGATGCGGTGCGCTTCGCGACGGCGGACGAGTTGGACGCATTCCTGGCGGGGAGGCCGTTGACGCGAACGGAAGTATTGCCCGAAGCGGCACGAGAAGAGGAGTTATTTCTAGGATTGCGGCTGAACCGCGGTGTGGAGGTGGAGGTTCCGGAGTTCGCGTTGTTGCACGAGGCGGGGTTGCTGGAGCAGCGGCACGGTCGCGTGCAATTGACGGCGCGAGGAAGGTTGTTGTCGAACGAAGTGTTTCAGAGATTTTTGAGCCAGCCACGCGTCGCGTCGTAGCGCCGCAGGAATCCATGCCTCCGGGACGGTTTCGTGCCTCCGGCACTCGCCGGTCCATAGCCCGCAGCTAACAACTGACAGCTAACAGCCGACGGCCGACAGCCACCAGCCGATTGCTGTCAGCTTTTCGCTTTAGTACACTTTCCGATTAATTCACTGTTCCAGCGAGCCCCAAATGAGCACACTTGCCCCTTCCGACCTCCGCACCAGCATCGGCCGGCAGCGCCGCGGCGCGACCATCGACCTGCGCAGCGACACGGTTACCAAGCCCACGGCGGAGATGCGCCAGGCCATGGCCGAGGCCGAGGTCGGCGACGACGTCTACGGCGAAGACCCCACCATCAACCACCTGGAAGCGCGGGCGGCGGAGATCTTCGGCCGCGAGGCGGCCATCTTCGTACCCAGCGGCACCATGGGCAACTCCATCGCCGTCAAGATTCATACTCGCCCGGGGCAGGAGGTCATCTGCGAGGAGCGCAGCCACGTCCTGAATTACGAGATGGCGATGATGGCGCACTTCTCCGGCTGCCTGGCGCGGCCCATCCCCGGGGAAGACGGCATGCTGACCTGGTCGCAGATCAAGCGCAAGATCGCTCCCAGCATTTACTACTATGCGCAGACCGGCCTGGTGTGCCTGGAGAACACGCACAACATGGCCGGCGGGATGGTCTATCCGCAGGAACAGGCGGACGAAATCTGCGATCAGGCGCACGAAGCCGGGCTGCCGGTGCACCTCGACGGCGCGCGCATCTTCAATGCCGCCGCGGCGGTGGGCAAGCCGGTGAAGGAGATAACCCGCAAGTTCGATTCGGTGATGTTCTGTCTCTCCAAGGGGCTGGGCGCGCCGGTGGGCTCGCTGCTGGTGGGCAGCCGCAAGTTCATCGACATGGCGCGCATCTACCGCAAGTCGCTGGGCGGAGGCATGCGGCAGGCGGGCATCCTGGCCGCGGCCGGGCTGATCGCGCTGGAGCGGCACACCATGCGCCTCAGCGAAGATCACGCCAACGCGCGCTTCCTGGCCGAGGGCCTGGCGCAGGTTCCGGGCATCAAGATCGATCCGGCGAAGGTGCGCACCAATATCCTGATCTTCGATATCAGCGGCACCGGCATGCTGGCGGCGGATTTCAGCCGCAAGCTGGCCGACCGCGGCGTGCTGGCCGGCGGGGTGACGCCGGAGACGGTGCGCTTCGTCACTCACATGGACGTGGACCGCGAGGGCTGCGCGCGGGCGCTGCAAATGGTGCGGGAGATCTGCAAGAAATAGCCCGAGTCGCAGCCTCGGGCCACATCATCAATACTTCATTGGAGCTGGGGGATGGCACTCCACTTTGAAGCTTCAGTCATCGCCAAGTGCAAGCCGGAGCACGTTTGGCGGAAGTTCGAGTCGCTGCAGCAGTGGGGCTGGTGGAACTCGATCGTGGGGCAGACGCGCTGGCTGGAAGGACAACCGTGGCGGAAGGGCAGCCGCTTCCTGATGGAACTGGTGCGCCCCAAGCGCCTGACCATGAAGCCGCTGATCCTGGAAGCGGAACCGCCCAACAAGGTCGGCTGGGTGGGAACGACCACCGGTTTCCGCGGCGAGCACTGGTTCAGCTTCGAGGCGCAGGCGGACGGAACAACTCTGATCAAGACGTGGGAAGATTCCTCCGGCTGGGCGACCATGTTCTTCGGCAGCGGATTCAGGCAGAAATTGCAGAGCATGCACGAGGAGTGGCTGCAAAATCTCAAGGCGGAGGCGGAGAAGATCGCCCGCGAAGAGACGGCGCGGCAACCGGCGCCGGCGGCGTCGTCGTTGCCGGTGATCCATCAACCGAAGGCGTAAAGATACGCACGCAGGCCGCGTGCGCTCCATGACCCCCATGACCTTAGAGATCAAACGCTGCTTCTTTTGAAGCGAGATTAAAAGTTGGGCCGTGAGCCTGAAGAGCGAGCTGGAAAAGGACCCGGGAGTGCCGGTGAATATCCGCTGGGGTGGCCCGGGGTCGTTCGATGTCTATTCCGACGGGAAGCTGATCTTCTCCAAGAAGCAGACCGGGCGCCTGCCCTCGGCGGCCGAGATCCGAGCGTGTTTGCGGCGTGGCCAGGGCGGTTCCGCGGCACCTTCGTGATGTGTCCGGGGAGTTCCGGGACGTGAGATAATCTGGACAGAAAGCTCCACAATCCAGAATCGGACGCCCCCGCTGCACGGCTCCGTCCCCTGCTGGTGGAAAGGGTCGCTGTGACCTCACCTTACGGTCTGGAAGTCGAAGAAAGCTGCGTACTGTGCAAGCTGCGCCAGGAAAATTTCTTCTGCAGCCTTCCCGTCACCTCCCTGCAAGCCTTCGAGAAAATCAAGTTTTCCAGCGCGCTGCCGCGCGGGGGCGTGCTGTTTGTCGAAGGGCAGACGCCGCGCGGCATCTACATGCTGTGCAAGGGGCGGGTGAAGCTGTCGGTGAATTCGCGCGACGGCAAGACGCTGATCATCAAGATCGCGGAACCGGGCGAGGTGCTGGGCCTGCATGCCTGCGTCTCCGGCATCCCTTACGAGCTGACTGCGGAAACCATCCAGCCCTGCCAGGTGAATTTCATCAAGCGCGACGACTTCCTGAAATTCCTGCAGGAACACGGCGACGCCTGCCTCAACGCGGCGCAGCATCTCAGCGACAACTGCCACAACGCCTACGACATGATCCGCTCCATCGGCCTGTCGCACTCGGCGAGTGAGAAGCTGGCCCGGCTGCTGCTGGAGTTGATCAGCGACGCGGAACGGACGAAGGAAGGCTTCCGCGCCAAGGTCGGGCTGACGCACGAGGAGATGGCGCAGATCATCGGCAGCTCGCGCGAGACCGTAACCCGCCTGCTGGCGGACTTCAAGAAGAAGAAGGTCGCGACGCTGAAGGGCTCCACGCTGATGGTGCACGACAAGCCCAGCCTCGAGTCGCTGATCGGAA
>DASUBK010000119.1:0-2136 GCA_035763305.1 Terriglobales bacterium
CAGGACCTGAAAGCCCCGGCTGGGGTGTGGTCGGTGCAGGTGGTGAAGAAGTCGGGTGGAGTGGTGAAGAAGAATGCGGGCGCGTCGCTGGTGGATTTGGGCGACGGCGTAGGGTGCATCGAATTCCACTCCAAGATGAACGCCCTCGGCGGCGACATCGTGCAGTTAATTCTGGGAACGCTGGGCCAGCCCGGCAAGGCGGAGACGGCGCAGTACGGAAAAGATTTCGACGCGTTCGTGATCACCAATGACGCGGCGAATTTCTCGGTGGGCGCCAACATCATGCTGCTGCTGATGGCGGTGCAGGACGAGGAGTGGGACGAGATCGACCTGATGATCCGGCAGTTCCAGACCATGACGCAGGCGATCAAGTTCTCGGTCAAGCCGGTGGTGGCGGCGCCGTTCGGCATGACGCTGGGCGGCGGCTGCGAGGTGTCGCTGCACGCGGCGGCGCGCCATCCGCACGCCGAGTTGTACATGGGGTTGGTGGAGGTGGGGGTAGGCCTTCTGCCCGGGGGCGGCGGCTGCAAGGAGATGACGCTGCGCGCCGTGGATGCGGCGAGCGCCGTGCGTCCCGACGGCCGCGGGGAATCGGTGGAGATGATGGAGGCGATGAAGCGCGCCTTCGAGACCGTCGCCATGGCGAAAGTTTCGACGTCGGCGGCGGAGGCCAAGGCACTCGGCTTCCTGGGCGCGCGCGACCACGTGACCATGAATCGCGAGCGCGTGCTCTCCAACGCCAAGGCGCACGCGCTGGAACTGGCGCGTAGCTATCGTCCGCCGCGCATGCGCACGGACGTTCCGGCGCCGGGGGAGAACATCCTGGCGACGCTGAAGCTGGGCGTGCATCTGATGAGGCAGGCGGAGTACATCACCGACTACGAAGTCAAAATTGGCAACAAGGTCGCAGAAGTGCTCTGCGGCGGCAACGTCACGCCCGGCTCGCCCATGACCGAGCAGTACCTGCTCGACCTGGAGCGGGAGGCGTTCAAGTCGCTGTGCGGCGAGCGCAAGACGCAGGAGAGGATCCAGTTCACGCTGAAGACGGGGAAGCCGCTGAGGAATTGACGATTGCCGATTTCCTACGCACTAGGACGGTATTGTGGTTACTGACGAAGGTAAGGCAGTGATTGCGGCTGTGATTCTGCTGGCTGCAGCGGCAGTGATTGCGCTGATTCTTCGCCCCGATCCGCAAGGGCACGCCGCATGGTTTTTCGCATTGATGCCGGGAGCGACCGCGGCGCCGGCGTTTCTCGATATCGAGTGGAAGCTTTTTCACCGCGCCGGGCCGGAGGTGATGTGGACGGCGGTGGTCTTGTTCAGCTACGTCTGGTACTTCGTGCTGAGCTATTTGGCGATTAAGGTGTATCGGCGCGTGCATGCGTCGCATTAACGCTGTCCTGCCGCGGGCGCGGCGCCCGCGGCGGCAGTGATTCGGAGAAGTTCGAGGGCAGCCCCGGCGAGGCGCCGGGGCCTACTGCCCGAAATTGATAACCGACAACTGACAACCGATAACCGACAACTGACAACCGACAACTGGAAACTGGCAACTGGGAACTGAAATGAGAGAAGTCGTTATCGCATCCTCCGTCCGCACTCCGGTCGGCAAGGCCTACAAAGGCACCCTCCGCGCCACGCGGCCCGACGAACTGGGCGCGGTGGCTATCAAGGGCGCCCTCGATCGCGTGCCGCAGCTCGACGTCAAGGAAGTCGAAGACGTCATCATGGGCTGCGCCATGCCCGAGGCGGAGCAGGGCATGAACGTCGCCCGCATTGCCTGGCTGCGCGCCGGCCTGCCGGTGGAAACCTCCGCCATGACCATCAACCGCTTCTGCTCCTCCGGGCTGCAGGCGATTGCCATGGCGGCGGAGCGCATCATGGCCGGGGGCTCGGAGGTTATCGTCGCCGGCGGCCTGGAGTCCATGACCATGATCCCCATGGGCGGGCACAAGGTTTCAGCCAACCCCTGGCTGGTGGAGAACTATCCCGACGCCTATCTCTCCATGGGCCTCACCGCCGAGCGGCTGGCCAAGCGCTTCGGCGTCAGCCGCGAGATGGCCGACGAGTTCTCCCTGCGCTCGCACCAGAAGGCGCTGGCGGCGATCGCGGCCGGCAAGTTCGAAGAAGAAACCGTGC
>DASUBK010000120.1:0-14509 GCA_035763305.1 Terriglobales bacterium
ATCCGTGCCGCACCGACGGGACGAGGAGAGCCTGGTGAACAACGCGGGCACGCCCATCAGCGTAGTGGCACAGTGGCGCCTGGCGCGCAACCTGTTCCCCATCTACGCCGAGCTGACCCGGAACTCGCAGTACTGCCCGCCGCCGCCCTGCAGCACCTTCGAGTCCGACGATCGTCCTGAGTCGCTGCAGGCCATCCGCCAGTGGTTCGACGCAGTGGACGGCAGCCTCTCCCCGGCACGCTTCCGCGCCGCCTTGCAGGCCGCCAACGCGCTCAACAGCGATTCCACCCTGCACGCCATCGCGCAGCATTTTCTCGCCCGCCGCGACGCTTCCGCCGAGTCGCGCGAGAAGCTCGATTTCCTGCTGGTGCGTTACTTCAGCGTCTGCTCGCCGCCCAGCTTTCACAGCCGGACGCTCAGCCGGCGGAATGTCGCCGACGTGCTGCAGCCGCTGCTGGGAGATTGCGCCGAGCCGCACCCGGAGTGGCTGGCGCCGCTCGACGCCTTTTTGCAGAAGCTCGATGCCTGCCCGCCGCTAGCCGCTTTGCTTACGCTGCTCAAGGAAGTGGCCGCGTGGAAGGCGTCGCTGGGCGAGCGCTACTTCCAGCCCATCGCCGCCATCGAGTTGACCCACTTGCATTACATGCTGCACCTGGTCACCGTGGAAGCCGTGGACAACGCGCTGGCACAACTGGTGAAGCAGATGGAAGGCGTGCGCAGCCGCGGCACCGAGTACCTGGACTGCACTGCCGCCGGCATGTCGGCGCGCGAATCGGTCGCGGCGCTGATTCAGAAGTGGAAATCGTGGGTAGTGCCGCACGACATCGAGTTCTGGCTCGACGAGTTGGCGCCGATGCTGCTGGGAGTGGAACACGCCCTCGCTTCGGCCGCGGGAACTGCCGTCGACTCGCGCGTGGAAACGCTATTGGGCGAGATGGGCCGCCTGCGCGCGCTGCTAGAAACCATGACAGCACAGCTGGCGGCGCTCACCCAGCGGCTGCAACGGCTGGAGGCGCGCGTGGAGTTGAGCACACCGTGGACGCCGTCGTCGGAGGCGAGCGCGGCGGCGAAGTTTCGCAGCCCGATCAATCCCCCACCGGTGCTGACGCGCCCCGAGGTGTTCAAGACGGGGCGAAGCAAAGAAGAAAAGTAAAAAGGCCAAAAGCAAGAGGCGAATGGCAAAAAGACATACGCTTCGCTCATTCCGCCTTTTGCCGCTCGCCTTTTGCCTTTCGCCTTTTCCCTTCTGCCCTACTTCACACCCACACTGATGTTGGCGTCGCGTATGAGAGAGGGGTCGTCGGTCAGCACCGCCGTGGCCGTGTGCTCCTTGCCGTTGTACACGACCGACACGGTGTAGCTCCCAGCCGGCAAATCCTTGAAGCGGTACACGCCGTTCTTGTCGGTCAGCACCGCGCACGCCAACTCTCTCAGGGTCACGACCGCGCCGGCCACCGGGACTTCCTGTCCCTTCTGTGCGTCGTAGGCCACGACCTTTCCGCCCACCGAGCGGATTGCCTTCACGGTGAAGTCCTGCTGCGCGGCTGCGCCCGCATTCACCGTGAGACTCGATTTCCTCAACCCGGCAAGCCAATAACCGGCCGGCAGGCTGGCGGCATCAATCGCGACCTCGTAGGCGCCGGGCGGAAGCGAGCGGCGATCGAAACGGCCGTCGTCTCCGGTCTGAGCGGTGACTTCGCCATGCTCGCCACGAAGGTGAACGATGACGCCTCCGATGGGCGCGCCGGCGTCGTTGGTGACGAATCCGAAAATCTGGCCGGCGGAAAAGGCAACGCCGAAATTTACCCGCGAATTGATCTCCGCCGTCTCGCTGCTGGAGGTGGTGAAGTAGTAGGCCGCCGTCACATGCGGGATTGCCTCCACCTGGTGGCTGCCCGCTGCGACGCGGTCAAAGCTGTACGCGCCGCTGCTTGACGTGCGGGTGCGCCGCTGGCCGTCGAGCACCACTTCGACGTCCGACAGGCCGGGCGAAGTTTCGCTGTACTGTCCGGAAGCGGCGTCGTCGCGGAAGACGTGGCCGGTAATGATGCCGTGGCTGCCGGGAGCGAAGAAAGTGGGGATCGAATCGAAGCGATGGCGCGCGTCCACCTGCAGGCGCGGATGATAGGCGCCCCGGCCGCCGCTGCTGAGCGAAACCAGCGAGAAGGCGACGCTGACGTCATTGCTGGCCGTCAACTGGCGCGTGTACACGATGGAGTGCGAGAAGTAGCTGGTAGTGCCGGTGAGCAGCGAGTCCTGGCTGGCCAGGAAGTTGTAATTGAACTGATCGTGTCCGGAGCCGCGGCTGATCCAACTCACGGAGCCGCCGAACTGCAGGCGCTGCGGCGCGATGGCCAGGCTGGCATTCTTCACGTAGCCGAGGCCGGCGAGGATCAGGTTGTCGTGCAGCCCCCCGGCGACGGCGTCGGGCGAATTGGCCAGCGCGGTCTGGGTGCCGATGGCATCCGCCAGAGGCGAATTCGCCGGCAGCGCGGTCGCCAGCGTCGGCGTGTTCGTCTGGCGGCTGACGAATCCCGTCACCTCCACGCTTTTGACGCCGGCGCGCGCGTTGCCGCGAATCTGTTTCCCTGCCGACGACAGGGTCGAAGCCCCGGTCTGCTGCTGGTATTCCACCCCGGCGCCGAAGCGGGCGGTGGCAAAATCCACGCCCACGGGCACGGTCACGGTGTTGATGGAACCGGCCGCCACCCCGGGCGTGGTGAACTGCGAGGCGCTGAGGCCGCCGTTCAGGTTCCAGTGGCGGCTGACGGCGTAGCGCAGCAGGCCGGAGGTGGTGAGCGTCGTGCTCGTGCCGCCGATGATGTCGTAGCTTTGCCGGCTCCCCAGGACATTCGCGGTAAGGCGATGTCCGAATGTGTGATTGAAGTCCACGTGCGCCGTCTGGCCGCGCAACGTGCTGACACCCAGCCCGGCAAAGTGGTTGGGCGCATAGCGGAAGTCGGCATGGAGTTGGTTGTTGCCCCTGTCGTAGCGCAGGTCGCCGGCGGCGCCGAATCCGCGACTGCCGCCCACTTCCACCGAGTACTGAAATTCCTCGCTCGCCTTGTAGCGGTACATCACCGAGCCGACCGCACCCCCGCGCCCGGGCGAATTCTCCGAATTCATGTGGAAGAAGTAGAAGTTCGGCATGATCGCGCCGTGCGCGCCCACGCGGAAGGAGCGGCTCACGCCGGCAACCGCTTCCGTGTCGGCGGTCAGCAGGAATTCGCGGAAGCTGGTCTGCGAGGTCACGCCGGAATGGAACTGCCACGATCCCTGGCGATAGTGAATTCCCCGGACCACCACGCCGTCCACGGTCAGAAACGAGTTATTCACCGTCTGATCGAGCACCACCACTTCGCGCGTCGGGCTGGAGTAGGAATAGGAAGCCAGGGGAAAGCTGATGCGCGAAGTCGACCCGGGCGTAAGCAGGTTGGCGTTGTCGAGGCGCAACTCGGTGCGGCGCGCGCCGTTGCGCCACACCAGGTCGAGATTGTTCTGCCATTGCGAGGGATCGGAGGAGTAGCGGAACTCGTAAGTGCCGCTTTCGCCGTACGCCGAAACCGTGGTGGGCGGCACGAATCCCGCCGGATACGACGGCGGCGGCTGCAGGACGGTGACGTTCAGCGTCTGCACCCCGTCGGCTGTGACCACCATGATCTTCGCCGGGCCGGGCGCCTTGCCGAAGATGGTCACCACGCCGGCGGAGGCGCTGGCGTCGGCGTTCAACGGATCGAGGGAGTAAGCGGCGGTGGCACCCGCTATCGGCACCTGGATGGTTTTCAGATAAACGACGCTGGCGCCCTGGCCAACCGCAGCCACGGATGCGCCGAGCGCCAGAAAGAAAAGCAAGGCCACGGATTTCACGGACGCGCACGGATGGAAAGAAAGAAAACAATCCGCGTAGATCCGTG
The DNA here is from genome assembly GCA_035763305.1 of Terriglobales bacterium. GTDB lineage: Bacteria > Acidobacteriota > Terriglobia > Terriglobales > Acidobacteriaceae > DASUBK01. The sequence goes on from DASUBK010000120.1 coordinate 3,915, forward strand.
AGATCCGTGGCGTTTTCGTCTTCCGTGTCATTGAACGACGAGTTCTCCCGCCTTGGTGACCGTCTGCCCTTCAAATTGATAGGAAGCGAGTACACGGTAATGTCCTGTGGGCAGCGTGGCCGGGCACTCCGCCTTGAACTGCAGGCGCTCGCCGGGCAGCAAACGCTGCGCGATCAGCGGCGCCTTGCTCACCAGCGCGCCGGAGTCGTCCAGCACCGCCACCATGCCTTCGGGAATGATCGGTTCCGCTCCGGTGTTGGTCAGCCACTCGCCGATGACGGCGTTGGCGTCGGCCGACTGGTTCTCGGCGATGATCGGGTCGGCAGACACCTGGAAGCGGTCGGAAACCGTGAAGGTCACCAGCGTGCCCAGGGACGCGGTCATAAAGACGGCACCCGAGGACGAGGGGACCTTGTTGGTGCCGCGAAACAGCGCCACCACGGCGCGCACATCGGTGGCGGCCGGAAGCGTGAGGCGCACATCCACGCTGGCGGCGGAGAAAGGCTTCACCAGCACCGACGGCGCGGAGAACACCGCGGTGGCCGCGATGCTGCCGGGCAGTTCCCCGGCGGGCACGAAGACGCGCTTGCCGTCGCGAATCACCACGTCCTCGGCCACCATGTCGAAGGCCATATCGCGCGGGGTGCTGTTGGTGATGGTCAGAGTCTGCGTGGTGCTCTGCCCGAAGCTCCCCTTGGTCATGACCACCGCCGGGCTGAGCGACAGCGAGGGCGCCTGTGTCGCATCATGCGGCTGCGGGATCTGCGCACCCGGCTTCGGAATCGACGTTTTCGACGGGTCGGGCAGCATGCCGTTGGTCGACGAGTCCAGACTCGCCAACTGCGCCGAAGCCGCGCTCACTGCCAGCAGCACAGCCATGCCGAGAATTGCAATTCGAAAAGAAAGCTTCGCCATAATCATTGTCCAGTTTCAGTTTCAGTTTCAGTTTCGGCTTCGGCTTCGGCTTCGGCGAGTCTCTCCCGGGTTCTGAAAGGCCGAAACTGAAACTGAAACCGAAACTCTAGTTGGCGATCACCTGGAAGGAAATCGCGTTGACTACCTGGGCCGCGGCCTCGTACATGGTGACTGGAACTTCGATCTCCAGCCGATGTTCGCTGACCGCGCCGAACTTCAACGCCATCTGGATGACCTCGGGCGAGGGCGTAAGCCGCACCCCGTCCACGGTCACGCGGATGGCAGGATTAATGCCGTTGAGGACTCCCAGCAGCTTGGCCGTGCCTACGTTGTCTGGGGAACCGACTTGCAGGCCGAAGCGTGTGCGGACGGTGAAGGTGCGCGGTCCCTGGGTTATGGTGACCCCGTCCTGCGTGGACCCGGCGGTGTACGAGATTCGTCCCAGATCCAAGGTGCCCTGGCCCGCGATGGAGCGGACCGGGGCGCCCTTGGGAACGGGAACGAAGTTGACCCACAGTGCAGCCGCGGAAGCCTTGCCGCGGATTGGCTGTTTGGCCTTCCCCGCAGGTGGCGTGGTCTGCGCGGCTGCCGGGAGTAAACCCGCCAGGACCGCCACGACCAGCCAGCTTCTGATTCTGCCGTGCATGGTGCTCGCACCTCGCCTGCGTCAAGTTAGTTCGCCGTAGCGGCAAAGTTGACGATGTTGCTGATCGCGCCGGCGCCGCTGGTCAGCGGAACCGTCAGCCCCAGGGTGTACTGGGTCGAACTGCCGTACGCGCCGGTAGCCGTCAGCGTGGTGGCCGAAGCGTTGGTGACGCCGCTGCCCGAGATCGCCCAGGTGTTGGTGGCGTCGGCGGCGTTCAACTGCGCCGTCAGCGTGTAGTTCGAGCTGGTGATGTTGCTCTTGTCCACCTGCACGTCGAAGGGCGAGGTCACGGTGAAGCTGGTGCCGGCAGTGACGGAGCGGCCCACGCCTGCCGACAGCGGTCCGTACGCCGAGATGGTGCCCAGGTTCATGGTGGCCGCGTTGGTTCCCGCGCCGCCCAGGACGACGCCGGCGGCATCGCTGTTGAACACCAGGCTGATGGAGCTCTGCACCGTGGCATTGACCGTCAGGGTGCCGCTCGCGGTGGTCTGGGCGGCGGCCACGATCGGCATCGCCAGGGCAACCGCCAGGGTGATGGTTATCAGTTTCATCTTTGTCATGTGTTGCTCTCCTTCCCGTTCCTTAGGGTTGATGGTTGGTGAATCGCCAGGGCCTAATTTGCTGTAACCGTGAATTGGACCGTATTGCTGACCGCTCCCGCCGGTGCGCTGGCGGGAATGGTCAGATACATCGTGTGCAAAACATTCGTGCGGTAATTCGGATCCGCCGCCACGACCGTAGTCAGCGCCGTGGACAGGGGCACCGCGTCAATCTGGTATGAGTACACGCCCGGCACCGCGGCCAGGTTCGCCTGCAGGCGGTAACTGGGCGAGGCCGTGCCGCCGATATCGACGAACACGTCGAAGGGGCTGCTCACCGTGAAGCTGCCGGCCGCGCGCGTCACTGTCACTCCCGCCGGCGCCGTGCCGTACATGGAAACCGTGCCGAAATTCAGGCCCGCCGCGGCCGTTCCCGACCCGCTCAGCGCCACGCCGGAAGCGTCGCTGTTGAACACGATCGAGATACCCGACTTGTTGATCAGGGTCGCGTTGAGCGTCCCCGACGCATTGAGCTGGGCGTGCGCGCTGCCCGCCAGCAGCAGCATCGCCGCCACCGCCATCAGCCAGGAAACGCCACCGATTCCCACGGATTCCCACGGACGGATCTTTTTCTCGTTTTCAATTTGTGGACATCCGTGCCATCCGTGGCGTTCTTGCCTCGGTTTCGTCAACGAGTTGTGTTTCGTCGCCTGCATCAGTTCGCCGTCGCGGTAAAGAAAATGGTTTCCGACAGGATTTGCGCCGGCACGCTGTTCTTCACCTGCACGTGCAGCGTCTCCGTGGTCCTGCCGTAGGGATTCGCGGCTTGCAGCGTCTGCGCCGCGGTGGTCAAGGTGGCCGCATTCATCATCCAGGTCACATTCGCCGGTGGCGCCGACGACATGGCAACCGCCAGCCGGTAATTGGGGCTGTTGGTGTTGGCCGTGGTCACTAGCACGTCGAAGGCGCTGCTGACGTCGTAGATGGCCGCGCCGATCTTGGCGAACTTCACGCACGGCAACGAGTCGCCGGTAGTGAACGACGCGGTGCCCAGGTTGAGGCTGGCGTTGTTCGTGCCCGCATTGGTCAGAGGGCAAAAACCGGTAGTACCGACGTTGGCGTTGTCCATGAACACCAGGCTCATCGAGCTCTGCACTCTCGCCGTGATGGTCAAAGTTCCACTGGCCTGGGTCTGCGCCATAGCCGGTGTCCCGAGTGCCAGACACAACATCGCCACGCACAAAGCAACACGACCGATGTTGGCGCGGCGGCGGCACATCTCAGCTCGTTCCTCTTTCTTTGCTGGTAGAGCGATGGAGCTGATTGCACGCAGCCAGCCAAACGGTTAGTGCCGCAAAATCAACGACTTGAAGGATTTTTGAGGACCGATTGTCTCAACTTGGACTTTGGTAACGGTCAACCACGAAACGGGAAGGATCGCAAAGTGAGACGCGAAGAAGGAACGGGCGATTGGGTGATTTGGTGATTGTCGCGGAATAAGTTTTGGCGAACGCGGAGGAGTCACCGACCAATCACCAAATCACCCAATCACTAAATCACTCAATCGTCTAGCGGGCGATTCGCGCGGCCCGTTCCAGCATGGCGGCCAGTTGCTTGCCGGTGGCAGCCAGGATCTCTTCGTCGCGGCCGCGCTTCTGCGCCTTGCACTCCGCCACGGCTGTCGTCAAGCTCGTCTGCTCGGTCTTGGCCAGGGCGATCAGCGGCGCCAGATTGGTCTTGTTGCGCGTCTTGCTGTAGGTTTCCAGGGCGCTGACCAGGTAAAGCCGCGCCACCACCGCGCGCTGCACGATGCCGGCACAGGCACTCTCGCGGTCGGAGAACATCGCTACTTCGGCCGGGGTCAACAGCACGCGCGTTCCCGACACCGCGATGCTGATCGCCGCGGTGCGCTTGCCATTGCCCGCCAGGATCTTCTGCACCTTGACGATGCCATCGTTGAGATTGGCGGCGGCGACCTCGTCGGTTGTCGGTTGCCGGTTGTCGGTTGTCGGTTGCCGGTTGTCGGTTGCCGGTTGCGGATCCGTTGCCGGTTGGCGGTTGTCGGTTGCGGGAGCAGACTCGGTTGCAGCTTGCGGCGCAGGCGGAGCCTGGTTCGCCACAGCCGGGGGCGGCTGTGCCATAACAGGCTGTGCGACGACCGGCTGTGCGACCGCGGACGGCGCTGGGGGCGGCGGCGGGGCCGGCGGTGTCGGCTTCTCCACCACGACTTCTACCGGGATCTCATGGAGTGGCGCTGTCTCGGCGGCTTCGTGGGACGCCGGCGGGACTACTGGCAGTTCCGTTTCAGCTGCCGGCCGTGGAGCTGCCACGACGCTTGGCGGCAGCGAGACCGGTGGCTCTGCGGCCGGCGCGGGCTGCACCTCGGCTGCGGCGGCGCCGGGATTCTGGCCTCCGTCGTCGCCATTGGCAGGCAGCGTGGGCTGCGCGGAAGGCCCGCAGGCCAGGACGCCCTTCGACACGCTCAGGGCAGACTCTGTGGCTACGTGATCTTGGGTAGCGGTCACGTGATTTTGGGTGGCGACGAGGTGATTCTGGCTGGCGCCGTTGCCGTTGCTGGGTATGGCGGGCTGCACAGTGAGTGGCGCTGCGGCCGTGGGCCGTCGACCGTCAGCCGTCGGCCGAGCCTCCCGTTGGTTCAGCATGCGCGCCAGCTCCTGGATTTGCGCCTGCATCGAGACCAGGACCGAACGAATCGAGCACATCTCATCCCAGATGGCAGTGATAGAGCGATCGACGGAGGGCGCCAGCGCCTCTTCGATGGCCGCGCGGAAGCCGATCAGCGCGGTGTAAAAGTCGGTGGAGTAGTCGCCGCTGGCCAGTTCCCAGGTCGCCCACTTCTTCTTCAGCTCGAAGAGCGGCTCGCGATCCGACCAACCGGCGGCGGAGCAATCGACGAACTGCACCCCCTGCCGCTGCAACTGCTCCAGGCCCTCGCCGACGAACTTCAGGTCGGCATTCATCAGGCGCAGGCACTCGCCGCGGACCACGGCGTTGAAGTGGGTGAAGGCCAGCAGGTAGGGCGCGGAGAAATAGAGATCGCCGGCGGAAAACTTCAGCTCCCGGCCGTGGGGAATGATGGCGTTCTGCTCGAATTCCTGCAGCGAGCGGCAGCGTTCGGCGATGCCGAGGAGCGCGTCGAGATCGCCGAGGGCCTCCGGCAGGCCGCCGTCGCAGGCGCCCAGCACCGGCTCCAGCACGGCGGTAATCTCAGCGCGCGTCGGCTTGCGGTCCTGCAGCGACGGCGGCATGTTAAGGCAGAGGTACTGCACCAGCAGAAAATCAATCTTGTCGCGGTCGCAGGAGGTCTTGACCGGCTTGGAGACGAAATGCTGGATCCAGATCTGCAGGCAGAGATCGGAGACGGGAGCGCCGGTCTCCTGCAAGGCGCTGCGCAGATGGTGGGGCTGGGAGCTGTCGTCGATCAGTTCCAGCCACTCGGCGATGCGCAGCATGGCGTCGTGATCGTTGTTCTGGTCGATCTGTGCGAGATCGAAAGGAGGCGCGGGCAGGTCAAAGCGCTGGGCCATGCCGGCATAGACCGGCAGCAACTGGCGGACGGTCCGCCAGACGGGGACCAGCGGCTTGGGCGCCTCGGCGAGCATGGCAGTTTCAGTTTCAGTTTCGGTGTCGGTTTGAGGCGGAGCTTCGCGGAAACTGGAACCGAGGGTAGCAATTGCAATTACGAGACCTACCTGTGCTGCGGCGCCCCAGGGGCAGAAACCAGCGGTAAGAGCTTGATTCCGAGGCTGCTGCGATGGCTGGCGAGACGCGCGGATAGGCGCGCTGGGCGGCACCCCTTCGTTGCAAGTTGAGACACCGGCTCCTGGCAGCGTATCAGCCTTCTCAATACGAAACCGGCGAAAGTCGAGCGCCCGGAAGCTGAGCGAGGTCCCTCCGGCGTGTCATGCTGGGCGAGCGCGAGGCCGCCGCAACGAAGTGGAGGCGGCGGCGCGCGAGTCGAAGCACCTTGTGGTTCCACACCAGGGACGACGAGGGCTCGGCCGGAATTCGCCGCGCGAACCGGATAGCCTGTCTCCGGCGGGAAATGCGACACTAAGAAATTCCGAATAAGAGAAGCCGAATGCCGTCTCAATCGGCACTCGGCAATCGTCATTCGGCAATCTTCAGGAGCCCGCATGGACAGCTCGGAGTTCCGCACCATCGGCCACCAGGTCGTCGACCGCCTCGCCGCCTACTTCGAGTCGATCGACCGAACGGATGTGTTCCATGATGTCGCGCCGGCCAAGCTCCACGCCCTCTTCGACGAGGCGGTGCCGCAGAAGCCTTCATCCTCCACCGACGTCCTGCGCCAACTCGACCACAAGCTGCTTCCCTACTGCACCAACGTCGGCGCTCCCGGCTACTTCGGCCTGATCACGCCTTCGCCGAACCTGATGGGGATTCTCGGCGACTTCATCTGCTCGGCGCTCAACCAGAACATCGGCGCCTACTCCATCGGCCCTTCCGCAGTGGCGATGGAGCGGCGCACCGTGCGCTGGTTATGCGACATCGCCGGCTATGGCCCCGAAGCCGGCGGCAATCTCACCAGCGGCGGCATGATGGCCAACTTCGTCGCGCTCAAACTGGCCCGCGACTGGGCGTCCGGCGATGCCGCCCAGCACGACGGCGTCAGCGGCCCCTGGGCGGTGTACACCTCCGAAGAGCGCCACGTTTCCGTGGACAAGGCTGTGGATTGCGTGGGCCTGGGCCGCCGCGCCCTGCGCGCCCTTCCCACCGACAATCGCTTTTCGCTGCGCCTCGACGCTCTGGAAGACGCCATTGCCGAGGACAAGCGAAACGCCATTCGCCCCATGTGCATCGTGGCCATGTTCGGTTCCACCAACACCGGCAGTCTGGACGATCTGCGCGCCCTGCGCCGCATCGCCGACCGCGAGCGCATGTGGCTGCACGCGGATGCGGCCTATGGCGGCGGCATGCTCTTGTCGCGCGCCACGCCGTTCACCGGCCGCGGCCTCGAACTCGCCGACTCGATCACCATCGATCCCCACAAATGGTTCTACGCTCCGCTCGACGCCGGCGCGGTCCTGGTCAAGGACGAGCGCCGCCTCACCTCCTCGTTCGGAATGCAGCCCGCCTATCTGACCGACGAGTTCGACAAGACGAACGAGCGCTACCAGTATTTCGTGCACAGCTTCGAGCAGTCGCGCCGTTTCCGCGGCCTGAAAGTGTGGATGAGTTTCAAGCGTTACGGCGCGCGCCAGATCGGGGAGTGGGTGGATGCGAACGTGGCGCATGCGCGCAGGCTGTACGAACTGGCGCAGGCAGATTCGGATTTCGAGCCCGCGACCGAGCCGCCGATGTCGGCGATTTGCCTTCGCTATCGCGGCGCCAACCTGCGCGGCGACGCCAAAAAGTTTCACGCCGACGTAGTCAGCCGCATCGAGAAAGACGGCCGCTTCTGGATCTCGACTACGGAGCTGAAAGGAAAATCGTATTTCCGCATCAACCCGGTGAACTTCCGCACTCGTGCGGAGCACATGGACGAATTGTTCGCGACCCTGCAGCGCGAGTGCCGAAGCTGAAGCATCCAGCATTCAGCAACCGCAGCCAGCAGCCACCGGCGAAAGGACATCGCCGATTGCGAATTCTGGCTGCTGGCTGCTGGCTGCCGGCTGCTGAATGCTCCGCTACGCAGGTAAGTTTTTCTCGCTGCCTGGGACCAGCAGCGACTCTCGCCGGCTGCTCCGCTTCTAACCTGATTCCTGCAAAGCGCTTAGCGCTCGCGACCGGCGACGCCGCGTTTTGGCTGTCTTCTTGCAGTCACCAGGGCGCCGCGTTCCCCGGCGGAGCAATGAAGTGGGAAAGTCCAGGCAACCCGCGGTCCAGTCGTTTCACTCCGGCGACAAAGTTCCGCAATCCGGCATCTACGCCGCGGCCCATTCAGGCGCTCATCGCAGCGCGCACTGCATGCTTCTGGTGGCCAAGGAGGTGTTCCCCGGTTGCGGAAAATGTCGCGTGACCTTCCGCCTGCTGCGCGCCGCTCCCTACATCTTCGAAGACGCTGACTTTCGCCCTGATCCTGATGCGCACCCGCAGGGACCAAAGCGGGTGAAATAGCAATTAGCGCTTAGCAATGAGCGGAATATTTGATTGCCATCCGATCTCCGATGGCTAACCGCTCTCTGCTGAGCTGAGAGTTGAGAGCTGACAGCTAGTAAGGATACGGCTCAATCTTCCAGCGCTCGAAGATCCTGGCATCCACGAACAGCTTGAAGAGGTTGGGATCGAGTTCGCCGTCCTTGACTGCGAAGCCGAGAATCTCCAGGGCGCGCTCGGTGGACACCGCCTTCTTGTAGGGGCGGTCGCTGGCGGCGAGCGCGTCGAAGATGTCGGAGATGGTCATCATGCGGGTTTGCAGGGGAATCTCGGGCGCGCTGAGGCGGCTGGGATAGCCGGTGCCGCTCAGCTTCTCGTGATGGCTGCGCGCGATCTCCGGGATGGAGGCGATCTCCTTCGTCCACGGAATCTGCGAGAGGAAGTTGTAGGTGTGCACCACGTGCGACTCGATCTGCAGGCGCTCGGTTTCGTCCAGCGAGCCTTTGCGGATGGAGAGCAGGCGAACCTCGTCGCCGGTGAGCAGCGCCTGGTCGCGGCCTTCGAAGTCGGCGAAGTGGCGGGCGGCAATGTCGGTGAGGCGCTCGAAGTTTCCCGCCGGCAGCACCGTGGGCTCGTTCGACTGCAGGATCACCTTGAAGTACTCGTCCACCTCGGCCAGGTTGCGCTTCAGTTCTTCGTCGAACTGCCCCTGCTGCGACAGGTACTCTTCCCGTCCTTTTTCCAGCAGGTAATCGAGCTTGCGCTGCGTGCTTTCGAACTGCATGGAGCGCATGACGAGATGGAAGCGCTGGCGAATGAGCTCCAGTTGCGCGGGGTAGAGCTTCTTGGCCTTGACCAGCACTTCCTCGCGCACGCCGACCTTGCCGAAGTCGTGCAGCAGGGAGGCGTAGCGGATCTCGCGCATCTGCTCGCGGGTAAAACTGACTTCTTTGTAAGGCCCGTCGCTGGTGCGGTCGGCTGCCTCCGCGAGCGCGACAGTCAGGTTGGCCACGCGGAAGGAGTGGCCGGAGGTGGTGGGATCGCGGGCCTCGATGGCGATGACCGAGGCTTTTACGAACCCTTCCAGCAGCCGCTGCACGCCTTCGTACAGGCGGCTGTTTTCCAGCGCCACCGCGGCCTGGCTGGCAAGCGAGGTCAAAAGGTCCTGCTGGCGGGTGGTGAAGGCAACTACGTGCTGCATCACCGCGGAGAGCGAGGTCAGCTTGGCGTGAGCGTCGCGCTTGGCGTTGATCAACTGCAGCACGCCCACGATCTCGCCCTTGGCGTTGCGCATCGGCACCGTCAGCATGGACTTGGTGCGGTAGCCCGAGCTTTCGTCGATCTTGCGGTTGTAGGAGAAGGTCACACCCTCGGGCAGGTGGTACGCGTCCTCCAGGTTCACGATCTCGCCCGTCAGCGCCACGTAACCGGAGATGGAGCGGTCGCTGATGTCCATCGTGAACTCTTTGAACGGCATCTCCAGGGTGTCGTTCTGGGTGAGCTTGAAGCGCAGGATCTTCTTGGCCCGTTTCTTCTGCGCCACCACCAGCTTGGCGCCGGCGAATTCCGGCGCGGGCGATTCCTCGGGCAGCACCTTGCCGTCCTCGATCGGGATCTCTTCGACCAGGTACAGGGAGCCGGCGTCGCTGCGGGTGATCTCGCGCGACTTGCTCAGGATCATCTCCAGCAGCTTCTGGGTGTCGTGCTCGGCGGAGAGCGCGGCGCCGATGGCGTTGAGTTCGGCGATCTCGCGGGTCGCTCCGGCGAGCCGCTCGTTGACGTCGCGCCGGGTCTGCAGCAGGTGGATGTGGTCGAGAGCGTTGTCGAGCGCCCGCTCCACCAGCGCCGGAGAAGTCCCGAGCGGAAGATAGGTGTACACCGAGCCGTCCAGGCGCGCGTCGCGGAAGCGGGTGTCGCTCAGCGCGACTACCCGGACCTTGGGCATGTGCAGCACGTCGGCGTGCTGCTGCAGCAGGCGCTCGGAGGAAACCAGCAGGACCGTCTCAGCCTCGCGGCCCTCCATGCGGCTGAAGGGAAGGCGGGCGTAGCGCTGCAAGCCCTCCAGGGCCTGTAAGGCCGCCTTGTCGCCGTCGAAATAGGCCGCCGCGGGCAGCGAGTTCAGTCCCGCCGAGAGCCCGGGCTTGTGGATGGACGGCTTGCTGGTGGCGCTCATCGTTACGTCGGCAGCCGGGGGGGCACCTCGCCTGTCGCCAGACGATTTCCATGCTGCAGGATGCGTAACTATAGCCCAGGTAGCGGGGAAAAGACACGGTACCGAGGTGGGTTCCACCGCATTTTCAGCGTCTCTTTTGGCATGGGGCTTCGCCCTCGGGCCTTCCGTATTGGGCTGCGGATGGAGGCCGGTCGACCCCGTCTTAGCTCGGCGGATGGAGGCCGGTCGACCCCGACCGGCACCG
>DASUBK010000121.1:0-7514 GCA_035763305.1 Terriglobales bacterium
GCGGTGTACGACATTCAACCGGGCAGCGCTGCCGCGGCGTCCACGCTTAAGGTTTCGGAGTCCGGTCTGGAGAACGAGCGCTATCGAGTGACCCTCGATGACAACGGCGACGTTTCCAGCATCTTCGACAAGAAGTTGAACAAGGAACTGCTTTCGGCACCGGCGCGCCTGGCCTTCATGCACGAAGCGCCGCACGACTGGCCGGCGTGGAACATGGATTGGAACGACCAGCAGCAACCGCCCTACGGCTACGTGCAGGGTTCGCCGCAGGTGCGCATCGTCGAGAACGGTTCGGTGCGCGTGGCCCTGGAGATCACGCGCGAGAGCGAGGGCATGAAATTTGTGCAGACCATCCGCCTCGCCTCCGGCGATGCCGGCAATCGCGTTGAGTTCGGTCTCGACGTGGATTGGAAGGGCAAGGCCACTGCGCTGAAGGCTGCCTTCCCGCTGGCCGCTTCGAATCCCAAGGCTACCTACAACTGGGACATCGGCACCATCGAGCGCGCCAACAACGATCCCAAGAAGTACGAGGTGCCGTCGCACCAGTGGTTCGACCTCACCGACTCCAGCGGCGCCTTCGGCACCACCATCCTCTCCAACGACAAGTACGGCTCCGACAAACCGGACAACAACCTGCTGCGCCTGACGCTGATTTACACGCCCGGCCTGGGCGAGGGCAACGGCAAGGATTACGACGACCAGACCACGCAGGATTGGGGACATCACGAAATCTGGTATGGCCTCGCCGGTCACGCCGGCGACTGGCGGCAGGAGCAGACCGACTGGCAGGGCTTCCGCCTCAATCAGCCGCTGGTGGCTTTCGTCAGCTCCAAGCACAATGGCGCAATGGGCAAGACGTTGTCGCTGCTGAAGGTCAGCAATCCGCGCATCCGCGTGCTGGCGCTGAAGAAGGCGGAGGCGGGGAACGACTTCGTGGTTCGCGTGGTCGAGATGAGCGGCCAGGCGCAGCCGAACGTCAGGCTGGGCTTCGCCGCGCCGGTGGTGTCGGCGCGCGAGTTGGATGGCCAGGAGCGGCCGATCGGAGCAGCGACTCCGAAAGCCGGCGCGCTGGTCACCAGCTTCACGCCGTACCAGGTGCGGACCTTCGCGGTGAAACTCGCGCCGCCGAAAGCGCTCGCGGCCACGCCGCATTCCATGCCGATGAAACTGGCGTACGACCGCGCGGTGGCAACATCCGACGGCGCCGCCTCCAACGGCAACGGCTTTGACGCGCAGGGCAACGCGCTCGCATCCGAAATGCTGCCGCGGGAGATTTCGTTCTCCGGCATTCGCTTCGCACTGGGGCCAGGCACGGGGAAGAACGCGGTGACCGCCCACGGGCAGGAAATCGCGCTGCCGCCGGGGCAGTTCAACCGCGTGTATGTTCTGGCCGCCGCTGATGGTGATCAACAGGGCACGTTCAAGGTTGGTACGGCAACGCGCGATCTAAGGGTCGAGGATTGGGGCGGCTTCATCGGCCAGTGGGACACGCGCACCTGGAACGAGCACAGGGTTGAGGTGCCCGGCCAGCGCGAACCCGACATCAAGCTGGAATACACCGGCCTGAAGCCGGGATACATCAAGCGCGCGGCGGTGGCGTGGTTCGCCTCGCATCGCCACAACGCGGCGGGGCAGAACGAGCCGTACTCGTACTCGTACCTGTTTGCGCTGCCGCTCGAAGTGCCGGCAGGGGCGCATTCCATCACGCTGCCCGACAACGACAAAATTCGCGTGCTGGCCATCACCGCGGCGCGCGTCGCCGGGCAAATCCGTCCCGCGGCCTCGCTCTACGACCGGCTCGACTACAAAATCGATCCGGCGATGTACGCTCCCGCGGCCGCGAGCGGGCAGTAGGGCAGTTTGCTTGGGGACGACCGTTGAATCAGCGAAATTTGTTATCCGACGATGATCGTAGCCTCTAAAACAGATCCCTCGCTGCGCTCGGGATGACTCCGGATGTGGCGATCCGCGCTTTACGCATACATGCGCTTCCGCATTCTGCCTGGCTTACAATGAGTTCATGACTCGCGGCTCGAAGCTGGTGGCCAGGGAGCAGCTCTTTCGCGCTCTCGCCGACCGCACCCGCCTGCGCCTGCTGAACCTGATGGCGGGGCAGGAACTGTGCGTGTGCTACTTCGTCGAGGTGCTGCAGACCTCGCAGCCCAAGGTATCCCGGCACCTCGCCTACCTGCGCCGCAGCGGCCTGGTGTCGGCTCGCCGCGAAGGGAAGTGGATGCACTATCGCCTGGCCACGCCAAGCGATGCGTTCGCCGCGCGGATCGTGCGCGAGACCTTGACCGCGCTGGCCGACGATCCGGAGATGAATGCCGACTTGCGGCGGCTGGAGCGCGCCTGCTGCGCCGCCAGTCCGCTGATCTCGCTCGGTGCGCCGCGGCCCGCCCCATTGTCCAGCAGGTCGTAACCTCGCCACTCCTGCTCATGCCTGCGCGACCCTGCCGCGCTGGAGGGTCGCCTCACCTTCACTAAAGTAGCGGCGCTGAAAGAAGAGAGCGACGTTGACCAGCGCAATCATCGCCGGCACCTCGACCAGCGGTCCGATCACGGCCGCGAAGGCGGCGCCGGAATTGATCCCGAAGACCGCCACCGCCACCGCAATGGCGAGTTCGAAGTTGTTGGAAGCGGCGGTGAAGCTCAGGGTCGCCGTGCAGCGATAATCCGCGCCCGCCTTCTTCCCCATGTAAAACGACACCAGGAACATGACCACAAAATAGATGAGCAAGGGCAACGCGATCCGCACCACGTCCAGCGGCAGCCGCACAATGTACTCGCCCTTGAGCGAGAACATCACCACGATGGTGAACAGCAGCGCGAGCAGCGTCAGCGGGCTGACCCGCGGGACGAAGATGCCGTCGTACCATTCGCTGCCTTTGGCGCGACGCAAGAGGCTGCGCGTTACCAAGCCGGCGAGGAAGGGAATGCCCAGGTAAATGAAGACGCTCTTGGCGATCTGCCCGATGGATATGGCCACCACCGAGCCGCGCAATCCGAACCACGGCGGCAGGACGGTGACGAAGACCCAGGCGTACACCGAGTAAAGGAACACCTGAAACAGGGAATTCAACGCCACCAGGCCGGCTGCGTACTGCGTGTCGCCCTTCGCCAGCTCGTTCCAGACCACCACCATGGCGATGCAGCGCGCCAGGCCGATCAGGATGAGCCCGGCCATGTATTCCGGGTAGCCGCGCAGAAAGACGACCGCCAGCAGGAACATCAGGACGGGCCCCACCACCCAGTTCTGCAACAGCGAAAGCAGAAGCACGCGGCGGTTGGCGAAGACGCGGTGCAGTTCCTCGTAGCGGACCTTGGTGAAGGGCGGATACATCATGACGATCAGACCGGCAGCGATGGGCAGGGAAGTCGTGCCGAGACTGAATCGTCCTAAGAATGGAACGACACCGGGAACCAGCCAGCCCAGGCCGACCCCGGCGATCATCGCGGCAAAGATCCAGGCGGTAAGATAGCGGTCGAGAAATCGCAGGCGCGAGCCGACGCCGGCGTTCGCACCGTCCCGCGGCGCCGGGTTACATATTTGTGTTGACATATGTGAATACCCGGACATATATTCGCACAAGCGAATGTGACTCGCAAGGAGAATCGATCATGACGGACAAAGCCATTCTCGAAGCGGTACGTGAGCATTACGGCGCGGTCGCGCGCGGCGAGCAGTCGGGATGCGGTTGCGCCTCCACCGGCGAACTGGCCGCTGCCATCGGCTACACCAAGGAGGACCTGGAGATGGCCGGACAGGCGAATCTCGGCTTGGGCTGCGGCAATCCGCTGGCCCTCAGCGGCATTGCCTCCGGCATGACGGTACTCGATCTCGGCTCCGGCGCCGGCTTCGACGCCTTTCTTGCCTGGCGCCGCGTCGGGCCACAAGGAAAAGTCATCGGCGTGGACATGACCGACGACATGCTTGCCCTGGCCCGCGAGAATGCCGCCAAGCTCGGCGCCACCAATGTGGAATTCCGCAAAGGACGCATCGAGCACCTGCCGGTCGACGACGCCTCGGTGGACCTGGTGATCAGCAACTGCGTCATCAATCTCTCCCCCGACAAGCCGGCCGTATTCCGCGAGATCGCCCGGGTGTTGAAACCGGGCGGACGCTTCGCCGTCAGCGACATCGTTCTTCTGCAGACGCTTCCGGCCGACGTGATGGCCAGCGTCAGCGCCTACGTGGGCTGCATCTCCGGCGCCAGCCTGATGCACGACTATGTCCGCATGGCGCTGGACGCCGGCCTGGATGGGCTGACGATCCCGGAGATCGCTCACGGCTCCAAGCTGGCGTCGGTCATCGCGCCCGAAGGCGCCGAACTGACCTGCTGCGGAGGCGGGACCACCGCCCTCGCCGCCCGCGCCATCGCCTCCATCAAGCTGCACGGGAGCAAGGCGCGTTGGTAAGCAGTCGGGGTTAAGGCAAGCAACCAATGTGGGAGCAACTCGCAACTAAGCTGCGTGTGGCCAGACGGCCCCAATTTTGCGGAGCTGAATATCATTAACGCCGCCGTTAGACCCGGGCGTTGCTGATAGCCTGCATCTTTTCCGTGAGGTGAGGCGCGGTGCCTGCCGCCATCCCCAAGACAACCCTGCCTGCATTGCGCAAGGCGCCCACCGGCATTGAAGGACTGGACCAGATCACCTTTGGGGGCTTCCCCCGCGGCCGGTCCACCCTGATCGCCGGCGGTCCCGGATCCGGCAAGACTTTGCTGGCGATGGAATTCGTCCTGCGCGGCGTGCTCGAATTCAACGAGCCCGGCGTGGTGATGACCTTCGAGGAGACCGCGGAGGAACTCGCCGCCAACCTAAGTTCGCTGGGTTACGACATGGAGGCTCTCGTCCGTGCCAGGAAGCTGGTGGTGGACCACGTCCACGTGGAGCGGCGCGAGATCGAGGAGACCGGCGAGTACGATCTCGAGGCGCTGTTCATCCGCCTGGAGCATGCCATCCGTTCGGTGAAGGCCAAGCGGGTGGCGCTGGACACGGTGGAAGTCCTCTTCGCCGGCCTCTCCAACGCCGCCGTGGTGCGCTCCGAACTGGCGCGGCTCTTTCGCTGGATGAAGGACCGAAATCTCACCGCGGTGATCACCTCCGAGACGGGGCAGAATTCGCTCACCCGCCACGGCCTCGAGGAGTATGTCGCCGACTGCGTGCTGCTGCTCGACCATCGCGTCAGCGAGCAAGTATCGACGCGCCGCGTGCGTGTGCTCAAGTATCGCGGCTCGCGCCACGGCACCAACGAGTATCCCTTCCTGTTGGACGCCAACGGCATCAACGTGCTGCCCATTACCTCCGTCGGCCTGAGCCACCAGGCCTCCACCGAGCGCCTCTCCAGCGGCATCGCCGGCCTCGACGCCATGCTGGGCGGCAACGGCTTCTACCGTTCCAGCAGCATTTTGATCTCCGGCACCGCCGGCACGGGAAAATCGAGCATGGCGGCGCAATTCGCCAATGCCGCCTGCGCCCGCGGCGAACGCGCGCTGTACTTCGCCTTCGAGGAGTCGCCGGCACAAATCCTGCGCAACATGCGCTCCGTCGGCCTCAACCTGGAGACCTGGATCAAGAAAGGCCTGCTTACTATCCACTCCGTGCGCCCTACCTTCAGCGGCCTGGAGGCGCACCTGGCCGGCATGCACGCCATCATCGACCGCGTACAACCGCAGGTGGTGGTGGTGGACCCCATCACCAATCTGGTCTCGGTGGGTGAAACCTATGCCGTCAAGTCTATGCTGACGCGGCTGGTGGATTACCTGAAGAATTCCGGCATCACCGCCGTCTTTACCAACCTCACGGTGCAGAACGACCTGGAACAGACCACCACCGAAATCTCTTCGCTGATGGACACCTGGATCCTGCTGCGCGACATGGAGGTTGGATTCGAGCGCCAGCGGGTGATCTACCTGCTGAAATCGCGCGGCATGGCCCATGCCAGCGACGTGCGCCGGTTGATCATCAGCCACCGCGGCATGGAAGTGGCGCCGATGGATGGCTCAGCGGCGGAACAGCAATTCAAAGAAGGAAATCGCAATGGCGACCAAGCCAAAAACAAAATCCGCAAAGCGGCCGGTTAAGGCGGCGGCTGCGGTCCACAACAACAACAACGCGCGCGCGCCCCGGCCGCCGGCCTGGATGCTCCGCCTGTACGTGGCCGGCAATACGCCGAACTCCATCGCCGCCTTCGCCAATCTGAAGGAGCTCTGCGAAGTGCACCTCGGGGGCAAATACCAGATCGAGGTCATCGACCTGCTGCGCAATCCGCAACTGGCGCAGGGAGACCAGATCATCGCGGTGCCGACCCTGGTGCGCAAGCTGCCCCATCCGGTGAAGAAGATCATCGGGGATCTGTCCAACCGGGATCGCGTGCTGGTCGGCCTCGATCTGCGGCCGGCCCTGGCGCGCGCGGCCGCGCGGCGCTAGGCGCGAATGGCCTCGACCGGCAAAGGGAAGCGCGGCTCCGGCCGGAAGTCGAGCGCACCGAAGATTGTCTTTGGCTCGCAGGGCCTGCGCCAACTTCTGTCCGGCAAGCCGGCTCCGTTCTACCGCTTGCGCCTGTACGTCGCCGGGAACAACCTGAATTCTTTTCTGGCCATCAAAAGTTTGCGGCAGCTCTGTAATGAATTCTTGCCCCGCCGGGTGGACCTGGAGATCGTCGATCTCTACCAGCAGCCACACCTGGCGCGGCGCGATCATGTGGTCGCTGCCCCGGCCCTCATCAAAGTTGCTCCTGCCCCGCGCAGGATTTTTATCGGAGACATGACCGATACCCGGCGGATCCTCTCCGGCTTGGGAATTACGGTCGCGAAGTAACGCATGTCAGGTTCGGGTTCCAAGGGAAACAGCAAGCGCACCTCCGCCAGGGACGTGGAGAAGCTGCGCTCCCGGCTCAGCGCGGCCGAAGACACGCTGGACGCCATCCGCAGCGGCCAGATCGACGCCGTGCTGGTGCAGACGCCCACGGGCGAGGAGTTGTTCACCATCGGGCGCGCGGAGAATGGCTACCGCGTTTTCGTCGAGGCGATGAACGACGGCGCGGTGACCATCGCCTCCGACGGCACCATCCTGTACTGCAACCGCTGCTTCGCCTCCATCGTGCGCTTGCCGCTGGAGAAGATCATCGGCAGCTCCGTCTACGATTTTGTGCCCGCGGTTTCCCGCGCGACCTTCGACGCCGCCTTCGCCCAGGCGCAGGCCTCGTCGCGGCGCGCCGAAATGGTGCTTAAAGCCGGCGACGGCAGCGAGGTCCCCGTCTTTCTCTCGCTGGCGAATTTCCAGGAATACGGCTCGCGCGCCATCTGCATGGTAGTCACCGACCTGACCGAGCAGAAGCGGCAGGAAGAGATCGTGGCCGCCGGGCGCCTGGCCAACATCATCCTGGAGCAGTCGGTCGAGCCCATCGCGGTGTGCAATTCCGACGGCCAGATCGTCCTTGCCAGCCAGGCGCTGCACCGTCTGTGCGGACACAATCCGCTACTGCAGGATTTCGATGCCGTGCTGCCGCT
>DASUBK010000122.1:0-9578 GCA_035763305.1 Terriglobales bacterium
GAAGCCATCGTTCACGCCGAACTGAAGCGCGGCTTGGGCGGCTTGGCCACGATCGGTTCGACGGCCCCGTTCGTCGGACTGTTCGGCACGGTGGTCGGCATTCTGAACGCGTTCCGCGGCATCGCCGAGCAGAAGGCGACCGGTCTGGGCGCGGTGGCAGGCGGCATTTCGGAAGCGCTGGTGACCACCGCTATCGGTCTGTTCGTCGCCATCCCCGCGGTCATGATGTACAACTACCTGTCCGGCCGCGTGGAAGCGTTTGACGTGGAGATGGACAACAGCTCCAGCGAGCTGATCGACTACTTCCTGAAGCGGCGCGGCGCGGTTCGCCGGTAGGCACGGCGCAGACGTCCGTTGCTTGTTCGCGCCGGACCCGGCGTTCCCGGGTCCGGCGCCCTCCAAGAAAGCGGACGGAAGTACGAGCACGTAGCCGGGAGAGGAACTCATGGCAGTCGCAAAAAAGACGATGTACACCAATTCCAATATCAACGTCACGCCCATGGTGGACGTGATGCTGGTGCTGCTGATCATCTTCATGGTGATCACGCCCATGTTGCAGAAGGGCGTCAGCGTGGATTTGGCGAAGACCAACAACCCGGTGCAGATGCCGGACGCCGACAAGGAAGACGCGCTGCTGGTGGCGATCACGCGCGACGGCAAGATCTTCTTCGGCACCGACCAGACCAAGCCGGAAGACCTGACGGGCAAGATCAAGGACAAGCTGGCCAACCGCGTCGACAAGCGGGTGTTCATCCGCGCCGATGCGCGCGCCAAGTACGGAGCGGTGGTCGAGGTGGTAGACAACGTGCGCTCCGCGGGCGTGGATCAGCTGGGCCTGCTGACCGAGCAGCGCCAGGGCAAGCAGGGAGCGCCGCCGCCGCCGGCCGCCGCGCCTCCGGGCCAGGACTAATGTCATCATAGCCCCGGCAGCGGAGCCGGGGAGCACGGCAAGGGAAGCGAAGTAGAGAGGGAATTCACCATGGCAATGAGTATGGGATCGGGCAGCGGTCCGAGCTCCGACATGAACGTCACCCCCCTGATCGACGTGCTGCTGGTGCTGCTGATCATCTTCATGGTCATCACGCCGCTGACGCCCAAAGGGCTGGACGCGCTGGTGCCGCAGCCGCCGCCGCCGAACAGCAAGCCGACGGAGTCGGACCGCACCATCGTGGTGCAGCTGCTGAAGGGGGCCGGCGGGCAGCCGGCGCTGAAGATCAACCAGGACGATGTGGGCTGGGACCAGCTGGAAGGGCGCCTGTCGGACATCTTCAAGACCCGCGCCGAGAAGGTGATGTTCGTGAAGGCGGACGACGAGCTGCCGTTCATGGACGTCGCCCAGGTGATTGACATCGCCCACAGCGCCGGGGTGGACAAGGTGGGACTGATCACCGCCAAGGTCGAAGCCGGCACCGACTAGGGCAGGGGGCTGGGGACTAGGGGCTAGTCTCCCGTCACAGCCATCATTCTTTCCCCGGCGGGCGCGTGCGGCGCGGCCGGGCATTCATGCGGAACAATGCTTCGCAAGGAGCGACACAGGCAATGAAAACAAGCACCAGAGTGCTGACAGCCGCCGCCTTGGCGCTGTCGCTGTTCTCGCTGGCCGGCTGCGCCAAGCTGAAGGCCCGCGACCAGCTCAACAAGGGCGTGCAATCCTACAAGAACGCCAAGTATGAAGAGGCGATCGAACACTTCAAGAACGCCGTCGCCGCCGATCCCACGCTGATCAACGCCCGGCTGTACCTGGCCACCGCCTACGCGCAGCAGTACATTCCCGGCGCGGAGACTCCCGAGAACAATCGCATGGCGGAGCAGGCGATCGACCAGTTCCGGCAGGTCATCGACCAGCATCCCGGGCGCGAGTCCGAGGTCAACAGCCTGAAGGGCATCGCCTCGCTGTACCTGAACCAGAAGAAATTCGATCAGGCCAAGGAGTACTACCAGAAGGTCACGCAGCTGGATCCCAACGATCCCGAGGCGTACTACTCCATCGCCGTGATCGACTGGACGCAGGCCTACCAGCCGCGCATGGAAGAGCGCGCCAAGCTGGGACTGAAGCCCGACGAGCCGCTCAAGGACAAGAAGGTCTGCGAGAGCCTGAAGGACAAGAACTCGGCCGTGGTGCAGGACGGCATGGACAATCTGGATAAGGCGCTGAAGCTGCGTCCGGACTACGACGACGCCATGGCGTACTACAACCTGATGTGGCGGGAGAAGGCCGACATCGAGTGCGGCGACGCGGCGGCGCGCGAGGCCGACCTGAAGCAGGCCGACGACTGGGTCGACAAGACCATGGCCACCAAGAAGGCCAAGGCGGAGAAGGCGACCGGTCCCGGCGGCATCACGCTGGACAACACCAAGTAGCCACGCTTCGGCGAAGAATGGGCAAGGCTCCGTCGCAGGACGGAGCCTTTGTTTTTGTGCGGGCAGCCTAGTGGTGCGGCGCGGGCGCTGCCGCGCCGTGATGCGAGTTTTCCAGCTGCATGCCGGTATCGCGCCCGCCGGCGCGCCGCCCGCCCAAGCCGAAGGCCACGGCGATCAGCAGGATGATCAGCACCACCAGCGTCCACCACCACCACATCCCCCAGCCCTCGGGAGAGTGGTTTCCGCCGGGATTGACAGGAGCGGTGGCCATAAACGGGGAAGGTCAGCTAGGTAAGAGCGCGCGGCGCGGGGAGCGGTTGCCATACGAAACCCAGCGCCGTATCAAGCTGCAGCTCGGCGCGGAAACGCGCAGGTTGCTTCGGCGGGCGATTTTCGCGCGCAGCGGCGGAAACAGCGGTCATTTAGAATAGACAGTTTGCAGATGGGCAGTTGAGGCTGCTGCGGAGCTGCGCTCCGCCGGACAGGCGAGGCGCCTGTCGCTAAATACGTTTTCGTATGTTCAAGAAGATCCTGATTGCGAATCGCGGCGAGATCGCGGTGCGGGTGATGCGCGCCTGCCGCGAGATGGGGATTCGCTCGGTGGCCGTCTTCAGCGACGTAGATCGCGCGTCGCTGCACGTGCGCAAAGCCGACGAGGCGTACCACATCGGCGCGGCGCAAGCCAGCGAGTCTTACCTGAACATCGAGAAGATTCTCGAGGTAGCGCGGCGCTCGGGCGCGGAGGCGATCCATCCCGGCTACGGCTTCCTGTCGGAGAACGCGCGCTTCGCCGCGGCGTGCGAGAAGGCGGGGGTGAAGTTCATCGGGCCGGCCGCGGCGGCGATGGAGATCATGGGCTCCAAGACGCGGGCGCGGCAGGCGATGCAGCAGGCGCGGGTGCCGATGGTGCCGGGATCGTCACGCGGGCTGGAATTCGACGAGATGCGCAAGCTGGCGGGTGAGATCGGCTACCCGGTGATGCTGAAGGCGGCGGCGGGCGGCGGCGGCAAGGGCATGCGCCGGGTACATGCGGAGGCGGAGCTGCGGTCGGCGTACGACGCAGCGCGCAGCGAGTCGAAGCGCGCCTTCGGCGACGACGAGGTCTACCTGGAGAAGTTCATCGAGAACCCACGCCACGTCGAGATGCAGGTTCTGGCCGACGAGCACGGCAACACGGTCTATCTCGGGGAGCGCGAGTGCTCGGTGCAGCGCCGCCACCAGAAGGTGCTGGAGGAGAGCCCGTCGCCGATCGTGAATGCGGAGATGCGGGCGCGCATGGGCGAGGTCGCGGTGCGGGTGGCGCAGGCCGCCGGCTACACCAACGCAGGCACGGTCGAATTCCTGGTGGACCGGCAGCGCAACTTCTACTTTCTCGAGATGAACACGCGCTTGCAGGTGGAGCACCCGGTCACGGAACTGGTGACGGGACTCGACCTGGTCCACCTGCAGATTCGCATCGCCTCCGGCGAAAAACTTCCCTTCCGGCAGGCGGACATTCGCCTGCGCGGGCACGCCATCGAGTGCCGCATCTACGCGGAAGATCCCGACAACAACTTTTTCCCCAGCCCGGGGAAGATCACGCTGCTGATTGCGCCGTCGGGGCCGGGGATCCGGCGGGACAGCGGCATGTACGAGGGCTGGACGGTGCCGATTGACTACGATCCGCTGCTGGCCAAGCTAATCGGCTACGGCAGCGACCGCGAGGAGGCGATCGCGCGGCTGGAGCGGTCGCTGTACGAGTACTTCGTCGGCGGCATCAAGACCAACCTGAATCTGTTTCGGCGGATCCTGGCCGACGACGATTTCCGCGCCGGGCGGCTGGACACGGGATTCCTCGACCGTCTGCTGAGCGCGCCGGAGCCGCCGCCGGAAAGGGCGGAAGAACGGGAGCGGGTGGCGGCGATCGCAGCGGCATTGTTTGCGGCCGGCGCGCCGGCGGCGTCGCCGAACGGCAAGCCGGCGAATGGAGTGGGCGCGGTGTCACGCTGGAAGCAGACGGGAAGGAAAGAATTGTTGCGGGAGACGTAGTAGTTTCAGTTTCAGTTTCGGTTTCGGTTCAGCTTCAATCCGAAACTGAAACTGAAACTGAAACTGAAACTTTCTTCATGACCTACGAGATCATCATCGGCGGCAAGACGCACCGGGTGGAACTGGCGCGCGGCGAGAGCGGGTGGCAATGCCGCCTCGACGGCGAGGAGATCGCGGTGGACGCGGTCGTGACCCGGCCGGATGTGATGTCGCTGATCATCGGCGGGACGGCGTACGAGGTGAAGCGCGAAGTCGCTCACACCGGGGACACGCATTTCTGGGTGAAGAACTCGCGCTTCGCGGCAGAGGTGCGCGATCCGCGCTCGCTGCGCAGCCGCAAGGCCGCCGCGGGCGCCGGCGAGGGGCCACAGAAGATGACCGCGCCGATGCCGGGCAAAGTCGTGCGCGTGCTGTTGCCGGCGGGCAGCGAGGTGGAGGCCGGACAGGGCGTGCTGGTGGTGGAAGCGATGAAGATGCAGAACGAGCTCAAGGCGGCGAAGAAGGGCGTGGTCAAGCAGGTGCTGACCAGCGAGGGCGCCGCGGTCAATGCGGGGGATGTGCTGGCGATTGTGGAGTGAAGTTGTGATCGGGTCATCGGGAGATTGATGTCGGCCGCGGGCGAGGCGCCCGCGGCGGTTTCGTTTTTGGGCAGGTGCAGGGCCGCCCCGGCGAGGCGCCGGGGCCTACCTTGCGCCGGGGCCTACCTTGCGCCGGGGCCAGCTGGAATCATTCATTCCGGAAGCCTCCTGCTGTATCTTCACAGCAGCCCATGGCCGCCGTTCCGCAAAGCGAAATCATTTCCGAGGCGAAGTGGTCGCGCGTGCTGGCGGCTGTTTTGGCCTCGGCGGCGATGCTCGCGCCCTGCTGGTGGCACGCGCACGTCGAAGCCGGCGACGTGGCCAGCCACACCTACAACGCCTGGCTGGCAAACAATATCGATAAGCTCCACGGGGTGTCGCTGGTGTGGCAGTGGACGAACGTGGTGTACGACGTCGTGCTGGCGCATCTCTGCCGCTGGTTTGGCTATTCCGCGGGAGAGAAGGTCGCCGTGTCGGCGGTGGTCCTGGCGCTGTTCTGGGGGATGTGGGCGCTGGTTGCGGCTTGCCGCGACACGGGTCAGAGACCCGGGCCACACAATCCCGGGCCACACAATTCCGTGCCACACAACCTGCGCGGGTGGAGCGTGGTCCCGGTGGTCGCCATGCTGACCTACAGTTGGACCTTCCACATGGGGTTGATGAACTTCTGCCTCTCCGCCGGCCTGAGCTGCCTGGCGCTGGCGCTGTGGATTCGCCGCGGAGTGCGCGCGACCGCCGGCGCCCTTCCCCTGCTCCTGCTGGCGTGGCTGGCGCATGCCCTGCCGGTACTGGTGGCGCTGGCCTGCGGCGCTTATGCGATCGTTTCCACACGGCTGCGAGCGAAACAACAGTTTCTGCTTCTCCTGGGCGCCATCGGGGGAATTCTGCTGGCGAGCGAAATCGTGCTGCGGTGGTTTTCCGCGGGCAGGGCGCCGCTCAGCCTGAGCACCGCGCTGGGAGTGAACCAGTTCCTCGTGTACACCGTCTCGCCCTATCGCTGGATCGGCTACGCCACCGTCGTTCTCCTGTGGGCCGCGGTGATGGTATGGCACCGGAACCAGTGGCGGGAACTTCTGCTCAGCCCGCCGCTGCAGCTGGCAATCCTGTTTGCCGTCGCGGTGGCGGCGCTGCCCACGGCCCTGGGCGGCTTGGGGTCAGGCGTGTCGTTCGTGACGGAACGGCTGTCGCTCGCCGTGCCGCTGTGCGCGTGCATTCTTCTGGCGCGGGCACGTCCGCCGCGCTGGATCGGCATCACACTGGCCGTTCCGGCGCTGGCATACTTCGCCGTGCTGTGGGCGCAGTCGGGAGTGATGAACCACATCGAGGAGGGGATCACGTCCGCGGCGAGGCAGGCGCCGGCCGGCAGCCGCGTGGTCCTGCTCATGCCGTACGGCGACAACACCACCACCATCATGCACATGATCGACCGCGCCTGCGTGGAGCACTGCTTCAGCTATGCGAATTACGAGCCGAGCACGCGGCAGTTCCGCGTGCGCGGCGCGGCGGGCAATGGCATCGCCGCGCCCGACCCCGCGACGTCGTTCGCCTTGCAGGTCGGTCAGTATGTGGTGCAGCCGCAGGATGCGCCGCTCTACGAGGTGTACGTCTGCGACCGCGCCGCGGACCGGTTCTGCGTGCGGGAACTGCGGGCCGGCGACCAGCTCGCGCCTTGAAGAATCGATTCACCACAAAGGACACGAAGGACACGAAGGAGGAAAAAAGAAAAGAGATTCCTTCGTGACCTTGGTGTCCTTTGTGGTGAATGGATTGTCTGCCGGGGACCTGTTTTGCACAGGTCGGCGGTTATTCACAATTGACGCCCTCGCCGCACGCGCCCGACAATGCCCTTTCCCATGCGCGCTTACCTCTCCGGCTCCATCGAGTACTCGCCCGATTTCGGCAAAGCGTGGCGCGCGCAAATCACGCCCTTCCTGCGCACACTCGGCCACGACGTCTACGACCCGGCGCTGGACGAGAAGAAGAACCTGAGCGACGAGGAGGTGCGCGAATTCCGCCGCTGGAAAGCCACCGACCTGCCGCGCTTCCAGGCGACGGTGCGCAAGATCATCGCCTGGGACCTGGACTGGATCGAGCGGAGCGATTACGTGGTTTGCTATTGGGACCAGTACGCCGGGCGCGGCGCCGGCACACAGGGCGAGCTGACCGTCGCTCACCGCGCGGGCATCCCGGTGTACCTGGTGCTGGGGATGCCGGCGGAGAAGGTCAGCGGGTGGATTTTGGGCTGCGCGACGGAAATATTCACGAGCTTCGATGAACTCCAGGATTTCTTTCAACGCAGAGAAAGAGCATTCAACGCAAAGGACGCAAAGGGACGCAAAGGATTCGTCGTTCTACAAGCTGAGAGCTGAAAGCTGACAGCTGAGGGCTTCTTCATGAATTTTGCCAAGGGCAGTCTGGGATGGATCGAGGTGGTTTGCGGGCCGATGTTCAGCGGCAAGAGCGAGGAGCTGATCCGGCGGCTGCGGCGGGCGGAGATTGCGCGCCAGCGAGTGCAGATTTTCAAGCCGGCGATTGACGCGCGCTATTCCGACGACCACATCGTCAGCCACAGCGAGCTGAAGA
Source organism: Terriglobales bacterium (assembly GCA_035763305.1). Lineage (GTDB taxonomy): Bacteria > Acidobacteriota > Terriglobia > Terriglobales > Acidobacteriaceae > DASUBK01. The sequence continues at coordinate 7,551 of DASUBK010000122.1, forward strand.
TCCGCTCGCTGCCGGTGCGCGACGCGCGCGAGCTGGAGAACCGGCTCGACCTGCGCACCGAGGTCATCGGCATCGACGAGGCGCAGTTCCTCGGCGCCGAACTGGTGGAACTGGTGGTGCGGCTGGCCGACATGGGCAAGCGTATCGTGATCGCCGGCCTCGACACGGACTACCTGGGGCGGCCCTTCCATCCCATGCCGGAGCTGCTGGCGATCGCCGACGAGATCACCAAGACGCTGGCCATCTGCATGCAATGCGGCAATCCCGCCAAGCACACGCAGCGCCTGGTGGCCAGCGAGGACCTGATCGTGGTGGGCGCGGCGGGCATGTACGAGGCGCGCTGCCGGCGCTGCTTCGAACCCAGCCTGGCCAAGCAGCAGGTGGAGAAGGCGGTCGCGGTCGGCGACTAGCCTTGCCAGCCCAGAAAAGTCACCTCACCACAAAGGACACCAAGGACCCGAAGGAAGTTATAAAGAGCCTTCGTGTCCTTTGTGGTGAGTTGAATCGGCGAGGCTTCCCTCACTCGCAGCGCAGCGCCACCACGGGATTCACCCGCGCGGCGCGGCGCGCGGGGATGTAGCAGGCCAGCAACGCGACCAGCCCCAGCGTTCCCAGGGTGGCGGCGAAGATCAGCGGGTCGCGCGGCGTCACGCCGTGCAGCACGCCGCTGAGCACCTTGCCGGCGGCCAGCGCCGCCAATCCTCCCAGCACAAAGCCGATTCCGGCGAGACGCATGCCCCGGCCCAGCACCAGCGACAGCACCTGCCCGTGGCTGGCGCCCAGCGATATGCGAATGCCGATCTCGCGCGTGCGTTGCGTGACCAGGTAGGAGAGCACGCCGTAGATTCCGACCGCCGCCAGCAGCAGCGCCAGTCCGGCGAAGAGCCCGATCAGCGCCGCCAGGAACTGCTGGCCGGAGGCATCTTCGGCGATGACGTCGTCCATGGTGCGGATCTGGAACAGCGGCAGGCTGGAGTCAATCTGGCTGACCGCGCCGCGCACCGCGCCGGTCATGGTGGCGGGAGGAAGCGCGGTGTGCACGACGATGAAGATCCGGCGATCGGAGGCGAGGATGGAATACTCTTCCGGCACCGGCTCGTGCGTCAGCCCCCATTCCTTGACGTCGCCCACCACGCCGATGACCTGCGCCCAGGGGCCGTTCTGGTCGCCGAAGGAGAACAACTGGCCGAGCGGGTCCTGGTTTGGCCACAGAGCCTTCACCATCGCCTGGTTGATGACCACGGGGTAGAGGATCGAATTGCCGACCTCAGGGGGGATGCTCCTGCCCTCCTGTGCTTGCTGGTAGAGATCGGAGATGCGAGCCGAGGTGGCCAGGCCCTCGGCGACGTCGGTGGAGGTGAAGGTGCGGCCCTGCAAAAGCGGGATCCCCATCACCTTGAAGTAGTCGGCGGAAACCTCGTGGTTCTCCACCAGAGGCCCGCTCATGGGTTGGAAGGTGCGGCCGCGGACGTAGACGTAACCGTTGCTGCCGCCTTCCAGGGGAAGCCGGTCGCTGAGCGCCGCCGATTGGACACCGGGAAGCGCCTGGACGCGGGCCAGCAGCTGCTGCGCGAACGCCACCTGCTGCTCATTGTTCGGGTAACTGGCTTTCGGCAGGGCCACGGCAGCGGTCCAGACGCCTTGCGGGCGCACGCCGATGTCGGAGGAGCGCAGGCGCAGGAAATCTTTCAGCAGGAGCCCGGCGGCGACCAGCAATAACAGCGAAAGACCGACTTCGGCCACGACCAGGGAATCGCTGGCCAGGCGGCGGGCGCGGGTGGGCGTGACCGAACTGCCGGCGCCGCCCTTCAATTCATCGTGCACTCCCGGACGCGAGATTTGCAGCGCGGGGATAATGCCGAACAGCACTCCCGTCAGCACCGCGAGGAGCAGCGTGAACCCGAGCACAACGGGATTGATGGAGATCGCATTGGTCGAGGGAAGGCCGATACTCTTCAGCGAAACGATGAGGCGGATGCCGCCCCAGGCAAAGAGTAATCCCAGCAGCCCGCCGCAGGAAGCCAGCAG
>DASUBK010000123.1:0-5864 GCA_035763305.1 Terriglobales bacterium
GTGCAGGACTCCGGCACGCCGCACATGGTCCGCGTCAATCACCAGGGAGTGAATTACTTTCCTTCCGGCGGGCCGGTCATGCCCGGCACCAGCAGCGTCGACATCCAGGTGTACGACGCCGCCAAGAGCCTGCCCGACGTGGCCACCACCATCCAGGTGATGCGGGTGCAGACCGACGGCTCGAACCTGCAGGTGGTGGAGTTGATCGCGGTCACCAACAATTCCAAGCCGCCGCGCTCGCTGATGAACGATCGCCCCTTCCAGTTCTACCTGCCGGAGGGGGCGCAGATCGACGGCGCCGACGCGCAGGCGCCCGGCGGCATGCCGGTGAACACCGCGCCGGTGCCGGACACCAACAACAAGTACTACTTCGTCTTCCCGCTGCGGCCGGGAGAGACGCGCTTCCAAATCGGCTACCATCTGCCGTACTCGGGCCAGGCGACGCTGACTCCCAAGGTCGCCGGCAATATGCAGCACTTCGCCGTCATCCTGCCCAAGAGCATGCAATTCCAGCCCAAGGTCGAGGGCACCTACTCGCCCATGAACGACCAGAGCGGGCAGAGCAACATCCAGGTGGCGACCGACGTGTCGCCGGCGAAGGACCTGAGCTTCCAGGTCAGCGGCACCGGCGTGTTGCAGGATGACCAGCAGGGCGGGCAAGGCGGCGGCGGTGGCGCCGCGGCCGCGCAGGGACGCCCCGGCGGCGGGCTGGGAACGCCGGAAGGCACTCCCGATCCGCTGCAAAAGTATCGCTGGCCGATCCTGGCCGGACTGGCGGTGGCGCTGGCGGTCGCGGGCGGCTATATCGCATCACGACCGAAGCCGGCGGCACCGGCGGCGGAAGGGGCGCAGGCTGTGGCCGTGAGGGCGACCGCGGCGCCGGCCGTTGCCGCGCCCGCCAACGGCGCCAACCGCAACACCGCGCTGCTGGACGCGCTCAAAGAAGAGCTGTTCCAGCTGGAGATGGACCGGCAGCAGGGCAAGGTGTCGGAAACGGAGTACGCCCAGGCGAAGTCCGGTCTCGACCAGGCGCTGCGCCGGGCGGTATCGCGCGCCAAGGAAACTTCGGCGACGTAGAAAGCTAACCACAGAGGACACAGAGGAACACAGAGGAAGACAACTCGTCTTTCCTCTGTGTTCCTCTGTGTCCTCTGTGGTTAGAAGTGCGCGGAATGACGCGCCAACTTCGTCCTTCCCACTGGCATCCATCCTCGCTTGGAGGACTCTTCCATGCCCATGCTGCAAAAAGGTGTTGCCGCCGTCGCCAACCGGATGCCGAAAGTGATCTCGCCCACCGCCCACGCCGTCGCCGACTACGCGACCATCGCCCTGTGGGGCGTCATGGCGGGACTGTTCTGGAACCGCAACAAGCGCGCCGCCGTCAGCGCCATGATCTGCGGCGCCTCCGAACTGGGCACGTCGCTGATTACCGACTACCCCGGCGGCGTCGCCGACGTAATCAGCCTGGCGACCCACCTGAAAATCGACATGGGCCTGGCCGCCACCGCCACGGCGCTGCCGAACCTGATGGGGTTCGACGACGATCCGGAGGCGAAGTGGTTCCGCATCCAGGGCTTGGGCATCACCGGCGTGACCGCGATGACCCGCCCCACGGGACTGCGGGAGCGGCGCCTCAAGGCGGCGTAGCCGGCCGGTGTGGCAGGGGTCTGTACCCGTGATGCTCACGCCTCGGAGAGCCGTGCCACACCGCTCCAGATCCATCACAAAATCCGGTGACCACTATCACTGTGCCGATGGTGGAGGAACGTGAAACTAGGTGGCCTCTGGCTTCCTGGAGGGCCACCCATGACCCACGACATATCCGCTCCTGCAGGCCGCGCCGATACTCCCGAAGCCTTCGCAGCGCGCGGCGAAGTGCGCGCCGGTATGGATGCGCTCGCCGCGAGCGAGCGGCTGCCCAAGGGCACGGTGCTGTTTCGCCAGGGCGAGTCGCCGCGCGGCGTGTGGGTGCTGCACCGCGGCCGGGCGCGGCTGACCCTGCGCAACGACGCCGGCAAGTCGGTTCCGTACCGGACGGTGCGCGCCGGCTACGTGCTGGGACTTCCGGCCGTAATTCTGGACGTGCCGTACCTGTTCACGGCGGAACTGATGGAGCGCTCGGAGGTGGCGTTCATTGAGAGCCGGCAGATGCTGCAGTTCCTGCGCCAGCGCGCGGACCTCTGTTTCGACGTGGTGCAGCAGCTTGGCGGCGAACTGATAGACCTCAAAATCGTGCCTACCCCGGCCGCGCGCCGGAGGCCCTCGCGCACCAGCGCCTGAGACTCACCCCAATCTGCGCCCGGCGGCTCCTCCCGCCACCCCCGCGTCTTGCATCTGATTAAGTGTAACCATCGATCAAGGGAGTTTCCGATGCAAACCGCATATGAACTGTTCGTCGCCCAGTTGCGGGAGATGCTGAACGCCGAAAATACGCTGGTGCATGTCCTGGGCGAACAGGCGCGGGAGAGCACGCGCGACGATCTGCGCCGCGGCTTCGAGGAGCATCGCTCCCAGACCCAGACTCACGTGGAGCGCATCCTCGACATCTTCCGCATGCTCGGCGAGACGCCGGAGCAGACCGACTGCAAGGGCATCGACGGCCTGGTGGAAGAGAAGATGCACATTATGGGGAAGGACCCGGCGAAGGACCTGCTGGACTTCATCAACGTGGAGGCCGGCATCAAGGCGGAGCGCTACGAGATTTCCACCTACGATTCGCTCATCGTGCTGGCGGAGGAACTCGGGATGCTCAACGCCGCGCACATGCTCAAGGAAACGCGCAACGAGGAGCAGGCCACGCTGGAGCGGCTGCAGCACTTCGTCGGCCGGGTGAAACCCACGAACCTGGGCCTCACCGTGGAGAAGCCGCAGGGCAACGACGTCGAGGGCGGAGTTCCGACCCGGGCTGCCTGAGAGTGGGAACGCGGTCCCCTGACGGTCAGCGCGCGCGCGCCAGGACCAGCGTGATGTCGTCGGGCTGCTCCTCACCGCCGATCCAGTCGTAGACGGCGGCGGTGACCGCCTCGGCAATGCGCGGCAGGGGAAGCGCGCGGTTCTCCGCCACCAGTTGCACCAGCCGCTCCTCGCCGAACTCGCCAAATTCGTTTTCCGGCTCGGTGATGCCGTCGCTGTAGGCGATGAACAGCTCGCCGGGGGAGAGCCGAACTTCCTCTTCGGAGTAGGGGACGGCGTCGAACAGGCCCACGACGGTGCCGCCGGCGTCGAGACGGCGGACCGCGCCGTCCATGCCCAGCAGCAGCGGCGCGAGGTGGCCGGCATTGCAGTAATTCATCACACGGGTCCGGCCATCGAAGCTGCCGACGAACATCGTCGCGTACTTCTCCGCCGGCGTGCTGCGAAACAGCTGCCGGTTGAGCAGCGACATCAAGCCGCTGGGCGAGATATCGCCATCGGCGACCGCCACGGCGGCCCCGGCATTGTGACCCATGCCGGCCGCGGACCGCGCCGGCACCGATTCCAGCGTATAGGCGCGCACGGCGGAGTGGATGGTCGCCATCAGCAGCGCCGCCGAGATCCCCTTGCCGCTTACATCGCCCAGCGCCAGGCACACGCGATCGGAACCGAAGAAAAGAAAATCGTAGTAGTCGCCGCTGACGGTGCGCGCCGGGTGGCACACGCCGAAGACCTCCAGGTTGGGCAAGTCGGCCACGTTGCGGGGAAACAGCTGCGCCTGCACCTCGGCGCCGATGGCCAGCTCGTGCTCCAGCTTCTGCTTTTCCTTCTGCTCCTCCAGCAGCTTTTGCAGCGACGACATCATGGAGTTGAAGGCGCCTTCCAGCGCCGCCAGTTGGTCGTTGCGCTTGACCGCAATGCGATGCGTGAGCTCGCCGCGGTTCACGTGCTGCGTGGCCGTGTACAGCGAGGCGACCGAGGCGGTGATGGTGCGAGTCATGCGCCCGCCGATCACCAGAGCGAAAAGCTCCATGATGGCGAAGGCGATGGCGAGTCCCATCAGGGCGAAAATCAGGATCTGCGCCGATTCGCCGACGGTGCTGGAGAGCTGGGCATACAGCAGCGAGGGGCGGGTCTGGACCAGCAGCGCGACCGCGCGCGAGTGGCCGCTTTGCCAATCGATTCCGTTCAGGATGCCGAGCGAGTCGATTTCGATATCGAAGAAGCCACGCGCCGGGGGCAGGGCCCCGGCCACGATGGTGGTCGGTTGCTGATCGAGATCTGCGGTGGAGAGGCGCTGGTCACCGATCTGCACCGTGACCGGTTTCGTGCTGTCTTTGGAGACCTGCAGGCCGGACTTGCGCGGCGTTTTGTTGCTCTCGAAGGGCGCCACTTTGATCTGGCCGATTTGCGACGCCAGCTTGTCGATCAGCGACTTGTTGAGCGCCATGCTGGACAGGACCACCAGCCTTTGGCCGTTCACGCCTTCGCCGCGGGCCGCGCGCAGGAACAGGTGCCCGCCATCGAAGACGAACGTGCTCAGCTCATGGAAGTCGCTTCCCGCGATCCTCTCCGGGACCGCTGCCGAAGTGCCCGGAAGCAACGGTTTTCCGGCGTACCAGGCGGAGATGCTGGCCTCGCCGCTTACCAGGCCTGCCATGAGATCGGCTTCCACCGGCTTGCGCGTGGTTCGGTCGCCGGCACGCAGTCTCTCCGCGATGTCGGAGGTCACGCGTGAGTTGAGCGTGTCCAGCCGTTGCAGCTCTGCCTTGAGGTTGGAGGTGGCGACGAAGGTGGCAAACTGGCCGGTGAGGAACTTCGTTCCCTCGTACGCCAGGGTACCCAGCAGCACAACCGGGGTCACGCCGATAAAGAAATAGGTGACCAGCAGGCGGTTGCGCAGGCGCCAGAGTAGCTTGGTGCGGGTCCAGCGCACCGCCACCGAACTCACCAGGAGGACGACAATGAAGGTGAGAAGTCGGGTCCAGCCGGAGAATGCCGCGTCAGGGGTAAAGCGGAAGCGGGAGAAGATTGCCCACAGCACCACGCAGCCGGCGTCGAGCGCCGCAAAGTAAAGCGCCAGGCGGCCCATGCGGGTGGCGGGAAGCCATCCGCGGTGGGCAAACCTGCGGCGGAAGTAGCGTTGAGCCGTAGCCAGCATGCGGGGGCAAAAACAAAATTATATTCCTGGATCTCAACCTGCGTGCTCGGTTAGCGGTGGGTGTAGAACCAGGCTCCCAGCAGCGCCAGCACGATGAGCAGGGCGTACCACACGACCGGCGAAATCATGCGCTCCCGGCTCTCGGTCACCGGACCGGAGGAATCGCCCAGCGCCTGCGGCGACAGCGATGAGGTGGTCCTGGAACTGCCGAGTACGCGCTTGTTGATGTTGATGGAAAATTTCTTTTCGATGTGGATCTTGGGCTTGTCGCCCTGGCTGGTGTCGACAGCGAGGTCGCCGGGCTTGATGCCCTTGATCAGCGCTGCGATCTGCGGCCCGGCCAGTTCGCTGACCTTCTCCAGCACCCTGGCCTCGACCTCTTCCTTGGTCGCGCCTTCGACGTTCAGCGCCGGATTGTCGCTGCGGGCGACGTAGCCTCCGCCCGGCTTTTCCTCGATCTTGAACTTGAAATTGACGTGCGCTTCCGTCATCGCACCCTCGCTGGCGCAGCAGTGTAGCGCAATCGCCTGTCCCTCTACTGTCAATCGTGGTTACGCGGCGGAGTCTCAGGCCTGGGGACACGGGTCAGAGACCCGTGCCACACGGTCTGCGATCGATCGACGGAATCACTATTTCGCGCCGTTGGGATACAGCAGGATCTTGCTGGCCTCGCCGGTCTTGAGCCGCTCCATGCCCTTGCTGAAGTCCTTCAGCGCGATGCGGTCGGTGATCACGGGATGGAGATCGAGGCGGCCGGCCTTGAGCAGCGCCGTCATCTGGTACCAGGTCT
>DASUBK010000124.1:0-7021 GCA_035763305.1 Terriglobales bacterium
AAGGAGCGGCGGCCGCTCATCAATTACGCCATCCGGCCGGACCTCCACACGTATATCGGCGGCATTGTGCGGGAACTGAACGCCAAGCCGGTAATCATCGGAGGTGTCGCCGATCACGTGCACCTGCTGATCAGCCTTCCCGCGGCGCTCTCCGTCGCCGATTGCCTGCGTGTCGTGAAGGCGAATTCGTCGCGGTGGATGAACGAGCGTGGGCACGTATTTTCCTGGCAGACGGGCTATTCGGCATTCACGGTCAGCACGTCTCTCATATCCAAAGTCGCGGACTACATCCGAGGCCAGGAAGAACATCACAAGAAGCATTCGTTCCAGGAAGAACTGCTGGCCCTTCTGCAGAAGCATGGAGTGTCGTTCGACGAGAAATATCTCTGGAACTGAACTTTCGCCCCTTCGGGGCTTCCCGTGGGAACATCGCCGACCCACGGCTTGCGCCGTGGGCTGCACGCTCTCCCGCGCCTTCGGCGCTGGCAACGAAAATCGGCCTGCACCATTTTTGTTACTCTTGCGCGCGCGGCCATCGCGGTAGGGTAGGTTTTACCTGTCCCCCGAGGTCTCGATGCCGGCTTTGAAGGCGAAGGACGTAACCTTTCTCCAGTTGCGCGACGCTGTACTGTGCGTCGACTGCGAACTGATCAGCTACAACAACACTCCCAAGTGTCTGGCCTGCGGCAGCGAAGCGGTGCTCAGCCTGTCGCACACGCTGGGCGTGCTGCGCGGGGAGGAGACGGCCCGCTGCATCACCGCCGACGATGTGGTGCGCGTGGCCGGCGAGGTGCTGCATCCGCCGGCCGGCGATCCGCCCGACGCGCCCTGGATCATGCCGCCCGCCAGCGACGGCCTGCCGGTTCCGATCTTTACTTATAGCCGCCAGGCCGCCGAGTCAGGACTCTGCCGCGCCGTGGAGCGCGTCAGCCATCTCGCCAGCGGCACCGGCGCAGCATTGGCCCTGTGGGAGGACGGGGTTTTGAGGTGCCGCGCGCGCGCCGGCGACACCGCGCCCCAACTCGGCGCTACCGTCGGCGTTAAAGGCCTGACCGCGCTGGTGGCCCGCACCGGCGATACCTGGATCTGCGAGGATTCCGAGCAGCATCCCTTCGTCAACCGCGCCTCGTGCCGGCAGATGGGCGTGCGCTCCATCATCGCCGCGCCGGTCTCCAGCGGCCGCGAGCTGCTGGGCATCTTGACGGTGTTCTCGTCCATGCCGTACGCCTTCACCCAGCGCCAGCTCACCGCGGTGCAGCTGGCGGCGGGGATTCTGGCGGTGGCGCTGGAGCGGGAAGCGGCGAAACGCCTGGCGACGAGCCGTTAGCCATTCGCTAGTTCATCCTGAGCGAAGCGAAGAATCTATGAATCCGTTCACCCGAAGCAGGTCTTCTTAACCACAGAGGACACAGAGGAACACAGGGGATGCAAGCGGCTCTTCCTCGGTGTTCCTCTGTGTCCTCTGTGGTTAAGTTTTACCTCCGACGGCGATCGCGAACCGCGAAGAACGAATCGTAAACCGCAACAACCCAGGAAAACCTATGACACTGACCGACTCTCTCCGCGGGCTGCTGCGCCGCGCCGCCGGCCTGCCCGCGCGCCGCACCCAGCCGCTGCCCTCGATCCTGCAGCCGCGCGGCGCCCGCGCCGACGCGCTGCCCAAGGCCACCGCCGCCAACCTGCGCCGCTTCGCCGAGACGCCGGTGGCGCGCAAGGCCATCAACACCATCAAGGACCGCATCGCCGGCATGCGCTGGCGGGTGCAGCCGCGGCGCGATCCGGCGAGCGCCGACCCGCGCCTCGCCGCGCTCACTGCCTGCTTCGAGGCGCCCAATCCCGACGACAGCTTTCGCTCCTTCGCCGAGCAGGTGCTGGAGGACGTTATCGTCGGCGGCTTCGGCGCCATCGAACTCGGCCTGACCGGCGAGGCGGCGCGTCCTCTCGTGCTGTGGCCGGTGGACGGCGCCACCATCCGCATGAAGCCCGACTGGGACGGCGCGCCCGCTTCGCAGCGCTACGTGCAGGTCACGGGGCGCGTCGGGCCGGACGCCAACATCCCGCTCAACGACGACGAGCTGATCTACATTCGCCTCAACCCGCGCACGCACACGCCGTTCGGCTTGGGCCGGTTGGAGGTGGCGTTCGAGACCATCAACGAGTTCCTCGGCGCGCATCGCTACGCCGCGCGCCTGGCGTCGAACTCGGTGGTGCAGTACGCGCTGTGGCTGCAGGACCTGGCGCCGGCGCAGCACGAGCGCCTCATCCGCTGGTGGCAGGACGAGATCGAGGGCACAGGTCGTGTGCCGATCTTGTCGGTGGAATCGAAGCCCGAGGTGCTGCGCTTCGGCCAGGGCAACGACAGCGACCTGCGCCTCGCCTGGCAGGAATTCCTGCTGCGGGTGATCGCCGACGCGTTTGACCTGCCGCCGCTCTTTCTCGGCCTGGAGCATGACGTCAACCGCGCCACCGCCGCCGAGCTCAGCGACGTCGCCTTCCGCCAGGCCATCGTGCCCACCGCGCGCCTGCTCAGTGAGCACCTCACGCGCGACGCCATCCACAAGAAGCTCGGCTGGGACGACCTGGAATTCGTCTTCACCGACGTGGACGCCAAGAACGAACGGGAAGAGGCGGAGATCCAGGAAATCCTGCTGCGCAGCGGCGTGCTGACGGTCAACGAGGTGAGGAAGATGCGGGGGCTGGCGGCGATCAGCTGACGGTCGACGGCTAACAGCCGAAGGGCTGTTGTTGGACCGCGCGCGACCACGCGCGCAACTCAGCAGCGAAGCGGCGAACAATGGCGGTTATGGTGTGAGATTCGCGACGTCGCTGTGGTCGGGATCGCGCGGTGGTGAGTTATGCCACCGCGCGTACAGGAAGGCAATGACGACGTTTAACGGAACCATGAGGAAGACATAGCCGATTCCGCTGCGGCGAACCAGCGCGAGGATCGAGTCGCCGGCAGTAAGTGTCGCGAACAGCAACCAAGGTGACTTCCAGCGGGAACTCATATCCCCCCAAAAATCTAAAGGGCGGCCGTTTCCAGCCGCCCTGGTCTGTTCCAGTTTTCTGGACGCAGCTCGACAAGCAACTTAAGCGTAAGACGCTTCCAGTTGCGAGTCAAGCGCCAACGGAGCCGGGCGGAAGGTGCCGGAGTCGAACCGGGACGCTGGTGGCGTCCGCAGGCTTGTCGAGCCGCGTCCAGGCCGTCTGGAATCACCTTCCAAACGCCGCTCGACTTCGTGTTGAACCGTAACCGTCGGAGCAGCAGTCGCACAAGGACGAGAGCTGGGGAATTTCATTGCAGGTTTCAAATCGGCACTCGGAATTGGTAATGACAAAAGGCGCGGCCATGTCCAGCCGCGAAGCGGCGGCAGAGTGTGCAGTCCACGGCGTAAGCCGTGGGTACGCCGCGCGCAACCGGCACTCGGAATTCGGCAATCGGCAATGAAAAGGGCGGCCGTTTCCAGCCGCCCTTTGGTTCGACCCGGTTGTTCGAGGAGCCTGACAAGCTACCCACACCGTAGACCGGGTCCGGCTCCTATTGCAATCACAACCGTGCCTCGTTGCCTCGGTGTTGAAACCAATCTGAATTCCGCCCAAATCGGCAATCGGAATTCGGCAACCGGCAATTCAGGAAAACCCATGAACCTCTGCCTCGAGAGTATGGCCGTGGACTTCCCGCGGCTCGCCTCGCATCCCAACCGCGCGCCCTTCCGCGGCGTGCTCACGCTGGTGGATACCCCTTCCGACCGCGCACCCTCCGGCGCCGGAGGCCACCGCGTCCTACTCGCGCGCGAAGCGGTCGAGCGCGCGTTGCCTTCTCTGCTCGGCATGGGCCTGGATTACGCGCCCGCGCTCGATCGCCACGACGCGCAGCGCAAGGTCGGGATCATCACCGAAGCGGATATCAGTCACCAGTCACCAGTCGCCAGTCACCAGTTGGGGAGTACCGGCGACCGGCGACCGGCTACTGGCGACTGGCTACGCATCGCCGGCTTCCTCTACGCCCGCGACTTTCCCCAGCTCATGCGCGAGCTGCGGGCGCAGGCGAAGTTGTGTGGGAGCGGATCTGCGACCCGCTCGTGGGCGGGCCAGAGGCCCGCCCCCACACAGGCTGCCTCCACACCGGCTCTCGGCATGTCGTACGAGATCGCCGAGGCGCGGGTGGAAGACCTGTCCGCCGCCGTGTGGCGGGTGGTGGATTTCACCTTCACCGGTGCCGCCATCCTGCGCCGCGATAAGGCGGCCTACCGGGATACCTGGATTGAATTGATCTGAGACCTCTCCGTCGTTAGTCGTTGGCCGTTAGTCGTTCGCGGCTCCGCCAACGACCAACGACAAACGACCAACGACAAGGAGTTCCATGAACGAAGAAACCCTGACCCAACTCACCGCCTCCGCCGCGCAGCTGGCCTCGGCCGCCGAGGCCCTGCGCGACGCCGTCGCTCACCTCGACCAGCAGCACGCCGCGCTCGACGCCAAGGTGGACCGCATCATCGCCGCCGTGGACGAGTCCGCGCAGGCGGGCGTCCTGCAACTGCAGGAGCGCGTCGCCGGCCTGGAGCGCGCCAACGCCGAACTGAAGGCGCAAGCCACCCGCGCCGGACGCAAGACGCTCTCCTCCCTGGCCACAGCACTGCTGGCCAAGCACGGCCTCGACGGCGAGTTCGACTCCGCCGCCCTCGACCGCGCTCTCGCCTCGCTCGCCCCCGAGCAGCGCATCGCCGTCAAGGCGGAGATGGCGCGCGCGGGAATCATCGAGTAATCCCGGTCGTTAGTCGTCAGTCGCTAGTCGTTAGCCGTTCACGCCAACGACGATGCAGACGTGCGACTAACGACTAACGACTAACGACCTTCTTCTTCCAGGAGAAACCATGAACGCAACCTTCCTCGACCTCCGCGCCGCCGCCGATTTCCTCGGGCCGGGCGCGGTGGAGATCAACCGCTACCAGAACGAGATCACCGACCTGGTGCGCCGCCGCGGCGTCTTCGGGCAGCGCATCAAGCAGGTGCCCGCCACCGGACATCCCTCGCGCTTCTTCGAGCAGACGGCGATCGTCGCCCCCACCGCGGCGCAGGCCTTCGTGGACCCGCGCAACATCGTGGCCACGGTCGGCGCGCCCACCCGCGTGGAGCGCAGTGTGCCGCTGAAGGCCCTGGTCTCGCAGATCAACTACAACCTCTTCGACCTCGAGGTCGGCGCGCAGCAGTCGCAGTTCGCCTTCCTGCAGGCCAAGGACCTCACCGACGCCGTCGAAGGCCTGCTGCGCACCCACGACGTCGCCCTGTGGAACGGCACCGACACCTCGCTGTCGGCGCCCACCACCGCGCAGTACTACGGTGCGGCCAGGCAGATCGCCGACGGCGGCAACAGTGCCACCATCCACTCCACCGACTCCATCGTGGACGAGTTGAAGGCCATCATCGCCGGCATGGTCGCCAACAGCGACTACGAGGTGCGTCCCTCCGCCATCTACGCCAACCCGGTGCTGCTCGACCTCATCGACCGCGAGATGAAGGACGAGTTCAACGTGGTGCTGTCGACCGCCGAGGTCGCCGCCGGCGTGAAGGTCAAGACGCTCTCCACCCAGGCCGGCGAGATCCCGCTGATCCCGGAGTGGGCGCTGGGCTACACCGGCGTGGTGGGCTCGGGCGCGGTCCTGCCTGCCTACATCGTCAGCGAGGAGATGGTCGAGTACCACTGGCTGACCGATCCCAACCCGCGCGTCTTCCAGTTGGGCATGACCGGTTCGCTGGCCTCGCAGATGGTGGTGGTGAAGTTTGGCGCCATTGTGGTCAAGGGCGCCGGCTACGCCCACTACAAGGTGGAAGTGGAGCGGTAGACACCGTCGTTGGTCGTTAGTCGCTTGTCGTTGGCCCGCAAGGCTGACGACTTCGGCCGACGACCAACGACTTCGGCCAACGACTAGCGACTAGCGACTAACACCATGAACTATCTCAATCCCTCCGAATACCAGAGCCACGGGCTCGAGGCGGCGACGCCGGAGTCGTGGATCACTGCCGCCTCGGCGCTGATGGACGCGCACTGCCGCCGCGCGACCCTCGGCATCGCGCAGTACAACGAGCGCCTGCGCCTGGCCGCGGGCCGAAACACGGTGCGGCTGACCTACCTGCCGCTGGCGGCGTCACCGCCGGCGTCGTCGCCATTGGTCGCGATTCGCGCGCGCTATGCTCAACCGCGCCGCGGGGAAGCGCCCTGCGGCGAGTTGGCCGCCGACGTCGCGCAGGCCTTTGCTTTGCCCGGCGCATGGACCGCGCTCGACGTGGCGACCGTGGATTTCGACCCCGCGACCGGCGAGCTGTCCCTGCCGCTGAACCCGCTCGGCCTCGCCTACAACGAAGTCGAAGTGAGTTACACCGCCGGGTTGTCGCCGCTGCCGGAGACGGTGAAAGCCGCCTGCACGCAGATCGTGCGCAACGCCCAGGCCACGCCCGCGCTGACAGTGCGCGCCGGCTCGCTCGACCGCATGCACCTGGAGTACTTCGCCGAAACGCTGCTCGACGCCGACGTGCGCCGGCTGCTGGCGCCCTACGTGGCGCAGAAGCTGTAGCACTCAGGCAGCAGTCGCCGGTAGCCGGCTGCCAGTGGCGAATCGCGCTCCCTTGCCGACTGGCTACTGGCGACTGGCTACTGGCGACTGAGAGGAGACCCATGCCCACCATCGCTACTCGTGCCGCCGAGGCCATGCTGCGCGCGCTCGGCGGAACCACCATCGTCCTGCGCGTGCCTGCCGGAACCGCCACCGCGCCGGCCAATCCCGGTCTCGGCCTGAACCCGCCGGTCACAGACGACATCACGATCGCGCCCGCGCTCCTGCGAGGTGTGGCGCGGGTCTCCGACCCGGGCCACACAACTTCACCTTCGGCCCTCCAAGCCGTGTTCGCCGCCTCCGCGCTGGCGCCACACCTGGAGCGCAGCGGACAATCCGCCGAGGACTTTCTCGCCTCTGCTTACGGCGTGGTGCAACCGCGCGCCGGCGCGCATCTGGAGGGCGGCGCG